>JAFGOK010000315.1 GCA_016926535.1 Micromonosporaceae bacterium
GAGAAGAGGTACCCCTGCCCCATGGGACACCCCATCCGTTGCAGCCGGTCCCGCTGGGTCGGGCTCTCGATCCCCTCCGCGACGACCGGAATGCCCAGGTGCTGAGCCAGATCGATCATGACTCGGATCAGCATCGGCTCTCTGGTCGGGTCGTCCAGCGCCGCGACGAACGATCGGTCGATCTTGATAAGGTCGATGGGCAGCCGATCGAGATAGGCCAGGGAGGAGTATCCGGTCCCAAAGTCGTCGATGGCGACCTTGATCCCCATCGCTCGCAGGGACTTCAGCCGCTTGGCCGCCAGCTCGATGTCGGCCATCAGGGCGCTCTCGGTCAGTTCCAGGGTCAGCCGGGCTGGATTCATGTTCGTCGCCGCAACGACCGCCTCGACGTCGTCGAGGAAGCGGGGGTCCGCCACCTGCTTTGCCGACATGTTGACCGCCATCCGCAGGTCCGGGGAGAACCGGGTGTGCCAGTCGGTCGCCTGGAGGCAGGCCTGGCGCAGGATGCGCCGCCCTAGCGGCACGACCAGCCCGGTCTCCTCTGCCAGGGGGATGAAGCGATCCGGGCCGAGAATGCCGTGCGCCGGGTGACGCCACCGGACCAGAGCCTCGAAGCCGGCCGGACGGTTGGTCACCAGGGTGACGATCGGCTGGTAGAAGACGACGAACTCCCCCCGCTCCATGGCCCGCTGGAGATCGGCGTGAAGCTCCAGCCGCTTGACGGCATCGACCCGCATACTCGGCCGGAAGGCCTGGTGCCGGTTCTTGCCGGAGGCCTTGGCCCGGTGCATGGCGATGTCGGCATCCCGCAGCATGCCGCTGGGATCGCCGTACTCGCAGTCGGTCGTCGTGATGCCGGCGCTCGCGCTGACATACACCTCGTGCGACTCGATGACGAACGGTTCCGACAGCGCCCGCAGGATCCGATCCGCAGCGGGGAAGGCCTGGTCAAGCCCGGCGTCGTCCAGCAGGATGGCGAACTCGTCCCCACCGATGCGGGCTGCGGTGTCCGCCCCCCGCATGCCTTCGGACAGTCGCTCTGCGGCCTGCTTGAGCACCGTGTCCCCCGCCTCGTGGCCGAGGCTGTCGTTGACGTTCTTGAAGTCGTCGATACCGACGAGGATGACGGCGGCCCGCCGCCCGTCCTGGGCATACCGGGCCAGCGCACGCTCGGTACGGTCGATCATGAGCGCCCGGTTGGCCAGCCCGGTAAGGTCGTCGTAGAAGGCCTGCGAGACCAGCCGGTCGGACAGCTCCCGGCGCTCCGTCACGTCCAGGCCGGTGAACAGCAAACCATTGACCGCCGGGTCATCCAGCAGGTTTCGCCCGGTCACCTGAAAGACCCGGTACGCCCCGTCCGCGATCCTGATGCGGCAGTCGGCCCAGGCCGACGATCCCGGAATGATCAGTGCCTCCGCGAAGTACCCAGTGATGCTGCTCTCCTCGGGATGGATGAAGTCGTCGAGACGGGACCCGATCAGCTCCGACGGGAGGTAGCCGCAGATCCGCTCGACCGATTCGCCGCACCAGGTGACCAGCCCCTCGGGTCCCACGAGCAGCAGGACGTCGGAGGAGGCGTACACGATCGAGCGGAAGCGTCGCTCGCTCCACCGCTGGCTTTCCTCCCTGATCACCGCCTCTGCCCGGAGGGTCCGTTCTCGCTCCAGCGTCGCCTCCAGTTGCCGCATGCCCAGCACGACGCGCAGCAGGAGCAGCAGCGAGACCGCCACGGCACCCCCGACGAAAGCGATACCGTCGATGCTGCTCTCGACGGCGATCGCCGCGACCAGGCCTGCTGGCATCGAGAAGATCGCGACGCCAATCAGGGCCGTCCGCTGCCAGCTGAGCTTCGTGTCCATGGTTGACGTCGCCCTGCCGAGATCGCCCATGGCCGGATGCAGGGCCGCAGCACCGAACAGCAGGTACCCAGCCATCCAGAACACGTCGTTGACGCCCCCGGCGATGAAATCCCCGCGGGCCATCGCGGTGACGTAGAAGAGGTCCGCCGCCGTCGTCGAAGCCAGGCTGCCCAGCAGCAGCCAGAACGGCTTGGACCTCGTCCCCGGCCCGATGGCCAGGCGCAGCGCGACCACGATCAGCATGAGATCGCCGACGGGGTACGCGGCGTTGACCGCTCGCCCGAGCAGCGTCAGGTCCGACGTGATGACAGAGGGGCGTACCAGGCTCCAGATGATGACTCCGGCAGCGATCGAGACCGTCGCGACATCGATAATCACGGCTGGATGCCCCGGAGCCCCCCGCCTGCGCGCCAAGAGGACCAGACCGGCTGCCAGCACGGGGTAGTAGGCGAGGTAGGGCACGTCGATCCAGGACGGGACGGGGACCTCGCCGACGAAGTAGTTCGTCGCGTTCCAGGCGATATCCGCCAGGGTGTAGATGATCTGGCTCAGGCAGAGCAGGTTCCAGGCCAGGACGCACCGCACCTGGTACGTGCGAATGCCGATCGCGATCGCCACGACGGCCGAGGCAGCGATCAGGTCGTACTGGATGTCTCGGGCCAGCTGGGGAAGGAGTTGATACACACCACACGACGCGGCCCCGGCCAGCAGGTACTGCCACCACGCACGCGTCACGACGCCCCTATCGACCCGAATAGCGTGCTAATGAGGCTTCTCGGCTGGCTCGACCAGCCGGGCCAGGCGCCGCAGCCCCCGGTGCGCCGCCGTGCGAACCGCCCCGGTCCGCTTGCCGAGCAGGCCGGCCACCGTCGCAACGTCGAGGCCCATCACCACCCGCAGCCAGACCGCCTCGGCCTGGTCAGGCGGGAGCTTCGCGATCAGGGCGACGATCTGCTCGGTCGACAGGGAGCTCAGAGCGTCCCTGGCCGTGTCCTGCTCCGCGATCAGGCCGGCGAACGCCTCGTCCGCCGCCGGCTGCGCCGGTCGCCGCCGCTGCTGGCGCAGGTGGTCGGTGGCTCGGTTCCGGCAGATGGTCGCGGCCCAGCCGCGGAACGCCTCCCCGTCCCCCTGGAAGGCCCGCAGATCCCTGGCGATCTGAAGCCACGCCTCGGAGGCGACGTCCTCGGCGTCCCAGGCGACCAGGGGCCCCAGGATGCGCAGCAGATCTGGCTGCACGGAGCGGTAGATGATCTGGAAGGCCTCAGGGTCGCCGTCCTGAGCGGCGTGAACCGCAGCGGTGAGCCCGTCCGCTCCAGGCCTGCCGGTGAGCCCGCCCGCTCCAAGCCTGGCAGCGGTAGCCTCACCTGCCACGAAGTCCACCTGCCACGGCGCCCGGATCGACAGATCATGCAGTGACCTGAGTACTTGTGTGAAAGCCGATAGTTCCCCTGGCAGGTGTGACGGGAGCTGCCACCGGCGCGCTAGAAGTGATAGAGCAGTTGCCCGCAGCTACCCCGAGCCACCCCTGGAGGCAATCAGTGCAGGTCTCCCTCCCCGCCCTCACTCGCCTGATCCGGCGCAGGCGCGCCCAGACGCCGCAGCCACGACTCGCCCGACAGCGGGTCGACCGGCCCCCGGTGCTCCGGACTAGGGGCAGAGACCGCGGCACCGTCACCTCGATCCTGGCCAGCCTGGTAGGTGGCGGAGTCCTGATCGGTATGAGCGCGCTGGTCGTCGATGTTGGGCAGATCTACGTCGAGCGCAACGAGCTCCAGCGCGGCGCTGACGCCGCAGCCGTTGCCTTGGCCAAGACCTGTGCGATGTCGCCGTCGGACTGCGCATACCAGCTGACGAAGGCCGAACAGTACGCCAGCCAGAACGCGACGGACGGGGCGGCCAGGGTCACCCTGATCTGCGGGGATGGCCCCGGCCTGAACCCGTGCCCAGCAGCATCGACGAAGCTGTCCGGCTGTCTCAACGACCCGCCGGAGCACGACTACATCGAGGTCCATGTCGCCACCCTGACCGCGGATGGTCAGACGATCCTGCCCTCGGAATTCTCCAAGGCGCTCGCAGGGAACAGCGACGATCCTGGGCGCGCCATCAATGCCTGCGCCCGGGCCGCCTGGGGCCTGCCTTCCGGCGCGATGTCCACCATCGCGTTCACCATCTCGACCTGCGAGTGGAACCGGATGACCAACTACGGCCTTCACCTGCCGAGCGACGAGGGCGTGATCTACGTCCACGACAGCGACGGCGCGAACAGCTGCCCCGCCGGTCCCTCGGGCTGGGACAGTCCGGGGGGATTCGGCTGGCTCGACCAGGATCAGGATGACACCACCACCTGCTTCGCCCTGATCAACAACGAGGTGTACGGCGGCGAGCCCGGCGTGTCCATGCCGGGAGACTGCCGCAGCGTCCTCGACGCGGCTATCGACAATCAGTCGCCTCTGGCGATGTCGATCTTCGATGGAGTCAAGGGCACCGGCCAGAACATCGAGTACCACCTGGCCGGGTACAGCATCTTCGTCCCGACCGGCTACCGCTTCTCCAACTCGGAGAATTTCCACCGGGCCTCGGCTACCGGCTTCGACCCCTGCGTCGGCCAGGAGAAGTGCTTCTACGGCAAGTTCACCACCGGAGTGGTGCGCTCGGGGACGATGGTCCAGACCGGCACCAACTACGGTGCGGTCGCCACCCGGCTGGTCGGGTAGCGGCACCGCTGATCGTCAGAGTCTGACAGCAGCACGTGCGCGGAGTCTGGTGGGATCGCGGAGTCTGGTGGGGCCTATGGCACCTGCTGCACTCCGCACAACCATTGGACTCCGCGCTCCCACGCCCTCCGTTTTCCCCCACGCCCTCCGCTCCCCGGTCACGGCGGGCCGGAGATACCCTCCGGCGGGGTATCCCGGACCAGGATGAGCGGCCGGCTCTCCAGCCCGCCCAGCGCGGCGAAGTTCCGGATCCGGGCCAGCAGTTCCTCGGTCAGGACATGGCCGTGGCTGGCCAGCAGCACGCCCTGGTCGGTCCGGACGTCAGCGGCCAGAACGATCCCCGGCCGCAGGAAGTCGACATCAACCTCTCTGATCTGCACCCCCTGGTTGGCCGAGACCACTGACTGGAGCGCATCCAGGATGTCGTCGTCGTGACGCGCTCGCTGCCACATCAACTCCAGCGCAGAGTCCTGGTCATACCCCCGGGCGATCATCGCGTCGAACTCCCGGACGGCCTGAAGGGCCCGGGCAGCCTTGCTCGCGGCGGCCAGCCGGGCAAGATCAGGACGGTCGACGGGTTCCTGCGCCCGGACGATCTCGCGAACGACCTCCAGCCGGGGGATCCGGCTGAGCACCCCGTCCGCCAGATCCGGCAGGGCCTCCAGCATGCTGGCGACGGCCGCGTTCGCCGGGACTCCCCTGGTCAACGCTTCCAGGGCTTCAGGGGGCAGCGTGACCACCCCGATCTCCCCCAGCTGAGCCGCGACCTCGATCCGCCACCCGTCGGTCAACCCGAGCCGGTCGGCGACCTCCCTCGCGATCCGCCGGAGGCGGGTGGCCCGAGAAAAGGCCGCGGGATGCGTCATGGACAGGGTCTCGACCAGCGCCTCGACCGCCCCGCGCAGGGTCAGTTCCAGCAGTTCCCGCCGATCCCGGATCAGCTGATTTTGCTCAATGGCGTCAACGAGTGCCGCCTGCAACGCCGGGGTCGAGCACGGCTTGGTCAGGAACCGAAAAATGTTGCCCTCGTTGACGGCCGCGATCGCGCTCTCGATGTCGGCATACCCGGTCAGGAGCAGCCGAGTCGTGTCCGGGCAGACCGTTCTGGCGTGTTTGAGCAGCGCTGCGCCGTCCATCCCTGGCATCCGCATGTCGGAGACGACCGCGGCGAAGCTCCCGACGCCCCTGACCACGGATTCCTCCAGCATCTGCGCCGCAACAATCGGCGAGGTGACGAACTCGGCGTCGACCATGCCGCGCACCTGGCGAGAGACCCCCTGAAGCAGGTGCTTCTCATCGTCGACGAACATCACCCTCGGAAGCGCTGTCTTCGAATCACTCACCGGGGTCCTCCCCTCCTCGCGCTGTGGCGGCGCCGGCAGGCTCCGTCTCCCCGGCCAGGCTGATCGCCGCGGTCAGAGCCCCGGTCAGGGACGCCGTCAGCGGATCGTTCGCCGGGACACTCCGGCCGTGGTGCCCCGCCACCGCGTCAACCAGCGGCTGGGGGAGCCCCCACAGCCGCAGCAGGTACGCCCCGACCTCCGCATGGCACGTACCCAGCTGTTCGCGCTCCACCGCCGTCCGGTTCATACCGTCACGGCAGCGACGCTCGACCTCCTCGTACTCCTCTGGAATGACCTTGGCCAGGGCCAGCCTTCCGACGTCGTGCAGGATCCCGGCGGCGAACGAGTCTGGCGCTGTCGCCGCCGGAGCGCGGTTGCTGGCGTGGGTCGCCACGGCAACGCTGTGGGCGGTGACAGCCTCGGCGATCTCGGCGAGGCCCGGCGAGTCGCATCGGAACAGGTCGACGACGTCCGCAGCGAGGATGACCTCCCGCACCCGGGAAACCCCGAGGTAGCTTACGGCGTCGCCGACCCTGGTCACCGAGTGTGCAAGCCCGAAGAAGGCCGAGTTGACCAGCTGGAGCAGCTTGGCCGAGCAGGCAGGATCCCGTTCGAGCACCTCCGTGATCGAGGTAACGGCGGCGTCCGGCCGTTCCAGGGCTTCGGTGATCGAGGCAAAGGAGCTCGGTGCGCTCGGCAGCGTGCCCAACCCTCCGATGAGCCGGTGCAGGTCCGGCCGGGACAGCAGTCCTTGCAGTTCCAGGGCACTGCTGACCGAGGAAAGCAGCACCGCCCGCTCGCAGGGCTTGCTGAGGAAACGGTGCGCGACGGCGACGCTGCGCAGGGCAGCGTCATCGTCCGTGTACCCGGACAGGATCATCCGAACGGTCTCCGGCGATCGCCGCTGTACCCGCGAGAGCAGGGTCGCGCCGTCCATCCCCGGCATCCGCATGTCGGCGACGAGAACATCGACGGGATCCCGTTCGAAGACCCCGAGCGCCGTCTCGCCATCCTCGACAAACGTCGACCGGCAGGTCGCGCGGGCACCATGCATGATCCGCCGAAAGCCTGCGAGGACCTCAGCCTGATCGTCGACGAACAGCACATGCCGCACGTTCTCACCCCCGCCAGGTGGGCCGGCACCCCGCCAGGTGAACGGGCATCCTCGCCTTGTAGGCCCGCGCCCTGCCAGCGCCGGCACGAGCACTGGTCCGAGATCCCCATCGGCACCGGGGAAGTCTGGTTGAACGAACTACCCGGATGGCCATCATCCCGGCAAGGTTCACCGCGGCCGGTCCGGCCCGCACCACCATTGCAGGACCCGCCTCGCCACAGCCAGCCCCGCGAAGGCCGAGGCGAGGAGCGTTGTTACCGTGCCCGCCAGCCACCCCGCAGCGGCACCCGACCCGTCTGACCCGTCTGCCACCAGCTTCCGCAGGTCGACGGCATAGGTCGCGGCTGCGGCGAACCCGCCAAGCACCCCGACGCCCAGCAGGGGCCGCACCAGGCGGTGGTCGGTCCAGCAATCGTTCGCCAGGACCAGCAGCGCGCCGATGATCAGGCATCCCGCCGCGTCGATCGCAAGATCCGACAAGGGCATGCCCGATGGAGTACCGCCGAAGACGTTCCCCAGTCCCCACCGCGCTCCTCCCCCCGCGAGGGCACCCACCGCGATCGTTGTGAGCACCCCGCCGCGGGTTGCTGGACGGCTGGCCGGGCTCCGCTCAAGCCTGCGTCCCCGCAGCGGCTTGCTCACCTTCCCCTTGGATCGCAGGGGCTGCCCCCGGCGGGGGGCAGAAGCCGTTCGAGCCGCCATCCGCGCTGCCCCGCCCTGGCCGTGGGTAGACGACGCCCCGGTCCCGCGGCTGGCGGACTGTCCCGGGGTCGAACGCCGTGATGGAAGTGGACCGGTCATCACAGGGCAGACAATATAGGTCAAATACCGACAACACGCCCTTACAGGCAAAAGTCACCCTGATCCGACGTGGTCTGCCCAGAGCTGGCTTCCCCGCCACACGCCGATGGCCGGCTAACGCCCCAGGACCTGGTACTTCGCCTCCGTCTCGCTCTTGCGGGGCTTCCACCACCACTCGTTGTCTCGGTACCACTCGATCGTCGCGGCAAGCCCTGCCCGGAAGTCCCCGTACCGGGGCCGCCATCCCAGCTCCGTCCGAAGTTTCGTTGAATCGTTCGAATAGCGCAGATCATGCCCCGGGCGGTCGTCAACCCGGTCGTACCCGTCGACCGGGCACCCCATGAGCTCCAGGATCAACTCGACGATCTCCTTGTTGCTGCGCTCATCCCCGCTTCCGACCAGGTAGGTCTGGCCAATGCGCCCGTCGGCGAGAATCCGGTGGACAGCCTCATTGTGATCATCGACATGGGTCCACTCCCGGACATTGACCCCGGCGCCGTACAGCTTTGGCCGCGCTCCGGTCAGGACGTTGGTGACCTGTCGCGGGATGAACTTTTCCACATGCTGGTACGGGCCATAGTTGTTCGCGCAGTTCGACAGGGTCGCCAGCACTCCGTACGACCGGACCCAGGCTCGCACGAGCATGTCCGAACTGGCCTTGCTCGCCGAGTATGGGCTGGACGGATCGTAGGGCGTCTCCTCGGTGAACTGGTCGGCGGAGTCAAGCGGAAGATCCCCGAAGACCTCGTCTGTCGAGATGTGGTGCAGCCGTCGCTCGTACCGGCGCACGGCTTCCAGGATGGTGAAGGTACCGATGATGTTGCTGCGGATGAACGGTGACGGATCGTGCAGGGAGTTGTCGACATGCGACTCCGCCGCGAAGTGCACCACGGTGTCGCAGTCGCGAACGCAGCGATCGACGATCTCCGAGTCGCAGATGTCCCCCTGGATGAACGTCACCTGCCCGGCGACGGCATCGAGATTCCTGCGGTTGCCCGCGTACGTCAGGGCATCGAGCACGATGACCTCGGTCTCCGGATGTCGTTCCACCGTGTGGATCACGAAATTCGCGCCGATGAACCCAGCTCCGCCAGTGACCAGCATTCTTCGCATTCCGGCATGGTACGTGGCAAACCAGCATCCGTCCTTCCCCCGGGCCGTCCAGGACGACAGCCGGGTCGACCTGCGAGGCTAGGATCGCTGCCGTGGCCCGGCTAGCTATCGATGACTACCTCAACCGCCTGGGTATCCGGCGGGTGGGTTCACCGTCGGTCGATGGGCTGCGCACCCTGCACCATGCCCACGTCGAGCGGGTGCCGTACGAGACGATCAGCCTCCAACTCGGACGCGCCGCCAGCATCGAGCCGTCCACCGCCGCCGCCCGGATCATCTCGGGGTATGGCGGGTACTGCTTCCAGCTCAACGGGGCCTTCTCGCTGCTGCTCCGCGCCCTGGGATACCAGGTGCAGATGCATCTGGGCGGCGTGACCGGGCACGACGCGGCCGAACCGGTCGGGGCCGACGGCAACCACATGGTACTGACCGTCGCCGGGTTGCCGGAACGGGCCTGCCCGGAGGGCGTCTGGCTGGTTGACGTTGGGCTTGGCGACGCCCTCTACGAGCCGCTCCCCCTGCGCACGGGGGTCTTCCGGCAGCAGCCGTTCGTCTACCGGCTCAGCCACTCGGAGGCCGCGCCCGGAGGCTGGCGGTTCGATCATGATCCGACCGGAGCGTTCACCCGCATGGACTTCAGCCCGGCCCCGGCGGCCTGGCAGGACTTCTGCACCATGCACCTGCGGCTGTCGACGGATCCGGAGTCGCACTTCCTGCGCACGGCAACGGCCCAGCGCCGGTACGACGGCGGCGCGACCCTCCTGCGGGGCTGCGTGCTGACCAGTCTCACCGCGGCCGGCGTGTCCCAGGAGGTGTTCGACACCCCGCAGTCGTGGTTCGTTGTGCTGGCCGAGGTCTTCGGCCTGACGCTCCCCGGCGTGACCGCGGCGGATCGTGACGCGCTGTGGCAGCGGGTGGTCACCAGCCACGAACGCTGGCTGGCCACCAGGTAGGAGCTGGCCACCAGGTAGGCGGCTGCATCCAGCTTGAACAGGAAAAACGCCAGCTGGGCATGGTACCGGCCGGTATTGCCATCGACGACTATGCTCTCTGGCGACATCCAGTCCATCCATAGCCAACAGCGACGGGAAACCACCGTGACGGCACCATCCGCGCCCTCTGTGACAGCTACCCGCGGAACGCCAGGCACCGAAAAAACCCGCGCCCGATCACCTGAGACCGGGTATAACAATAGCTTTCAATGGATGGCGGGGGGTCGCGTGAATTCCGTGGTCGACAGAGCAACGGTGGCATGGGCCTGCGCCGCGACCACCGCCGTCGGGACGGTTTTCTCGATCACGGCTCCACGCTGGGCTGACTCGATCGGCATCACAGTCAGCCGGTCTGGAGCCGGAGTCATCCCCCCCATCTGGCTCGGCCTGGTTCCCGGCATGATCGGGCTGGCCGCCGCCGGGGCTGCCCTGCTGCCTCGGCGCATCGCCGGCTGGCCCACCGCAGCGGTCGGGTGCTGCACGGTTTGCCTGCTCCTGCTACTCGAAGGAGCGGACCAGCCCTTCACCAGGCCTGCCCCACCGAGCCTCCTCCTCACCGCCGCCGCCGTCGGCCTCGCCCTCAGCGGGCCTCTGACCGAGTTCGCTCGGCCTGACGGGGCGATTGGGCACCGGCGACGACTGGCTCTCGGCCTGGGATTCGTCTTCGGGTTTCTGGCAGGGCCGGCCATCGAGACGACGCCGAGCCTCGCCCTGTCTCGCCCCCACGTCAGGATCATCGCGATCGTCACCGCCGTTGTCGTCGCGATGGCAGCACTCGACCTGGCGCAGCGCCGCCACGACGAGCGACGCCCGGCCAACGCAGCGACCCACCTGGCGGCCCTGATCGCAGCGGTGACCGCCAGCGCCTTCCTCCTCGACCAGGTACGTGCGGCGATCATTGTGGATCTCCGTGACACCGGCTCGGTCAGCGCGGTGCGGCTGGAGACCGTCGAGCTGGTGGCCTCGTACGGCGGCATGCTGATCGCGATCGCCGTTGGCTGGGCTCTGCTGCGGTACGCGTTGCGAACCGCCGGCACCGAAGCGGCTCGCTGGATGCTGACGTGTTGCGGTCTCGCGTTTCCGATGTGCTCCCTGCATGCGCTCCCTGAGACCTACGCCCCAGTCATCTGCCTGCTCACGGCTGCCGGAGCCGGAGCCGGAGCCCGGCTTGCCAGGCTGGCCAGCGGCCGGGTGCCCTGGGACTCGGTCGGGCTCCTGCTGATCGCACCAGCCATCGTCGGCTTGGACGTTCCCTCCCTGGTCGATGACGATCTGACAAATCAGCGATACCTGACACCATGGCTCGTTGTTCTTGTCGGTTTTACGTTGGGTGCAGGATTTGCGCGGGTAGTTGGCCAGCTCTGGCTCCATGAGCCAGGCGCCCAGAGGGCACTGATCCCTGGGGACATTTTACTGGGCTTTGTCGCATTCACACTGGTTGGCATGCAGCTCGCGCCGATGTCAGTGGTCCGCTCGGAGATCTCACGGCTCGAGTTGCCAACCATGGGCGGGACGACCTTCCTGCTCGCCCTGCTGCTGACGATCATGTTCATGACCGGTCGCCGCAGAAAGGCCACCGCAGGAGTGGCCGGCACGGCGCCGGCGCCACCACCGAACCTCACGGACGATCCTTCGGAGAGCCCCTGACCTGCCATTCCACAGCCGGGCGATCGTCGATTCATCACCCGTGCGGATGATTGTATCCGGAAACAAATTCACGTTCAGTTGCCGACTGTGCGGCGCGCCCACTCCCCGAATGCGCACTGACCTGCAAATCTTCAACACATCCGCCATTTCGCATATCACGAACAGTAATACCTACCGTTCAGTCAAAACTCCAGCCCAAAAATCTGCTGAGACCATCCGCGATATTCCGTTGCCGCCGGCCCTCCGCCCTGCTTCCTTCAGAGCCAGAAGAAACCAAGGTCAGATATCATTTCGACCCCCTCGCCATAAGATCATTTACTTGCGACGCTCATGGATTCCCTGACCACACGGCACAGCGTTCGCAAACTTTCTTGGCGACCGCAGTAGCGCAGCACCTTGACCCTCCTATACCCTCCCTCCCGTATGCATTCGGGCAGGGAACCCCGAGGACATGCGTCATAGGCGGTTCGAGCTTCATATGTATCGAATATTGTCGTTATTGGTCAGACTGCGCGCGTTGCGCGCGGTCTCAATGTCGTGTGCTTGCCAAGACAACGGCTCACACGATGTGTCATGACGCCCATCGAATCATAGCTGTCGATGTATATCGCAGGCGGGCGGACGGAACACCATATGCCTTCTACTGGCGAAGAGAGCCGGTCAACCGGCTGAAGGGTGGCGCGGTAGATGCCCAGACAGCGACGATCGCCCGGTCCTGGTGCCAGCTCCGTTCCTGGAGGTCAGAGGCCAGTCGAGCCCGCCCAGAAACGCCGCGGCGTGCTGCGGGGCGACACGATTGCGAACCGGCTCGCCCGCATTCTGGCCTGGCCCCTCGTGACAGTCGCGCTGCTGCTCACCATCGTCATGGTGCGCAACGCCAGCGACTACGCCACGGCTTCGGAAACCAATGGCTCGGTGTCCCTGGCCCTCCAAGTCCAAGACCTCATCCAGGAGGTCCAGGTCGAGCGCGGTTTGACCAGCGGCCTGCTGGGTGGGAACGCCGGCTTCCGTGATGAGCTGCCACCCCAGCGCAAACGGGTCGATGCCGAACGCGCAGCCCTGGCCCAGAGCATCGACAGCGGAGCCAACGGCTCCGAGGAGGTGCGAACCGCGTTGCGCCAGTTCGAGTCGCTGGACAGCCTGCGTACCCAGGTGGACTCTGGCAAGGCGGCCCGGGTGGCAACCTTCCAGTACTACACCGACCGGATCACGGCACTCAACGATGTTGATTTTGATCTGGACCAGTCGCAGGACGCGCAACTGCGCCGCGGCGTCGCCGCGCTGAGGGCGCTCGGCGACTACAAGGAGCAAACCGCCCAGAAACGGGCGTACCTGAATGGCGTGTTCTCCGCCAGCGGGTTTGTCGCCGGCGAGTACATCCAATTCTCTACAGTCACCGCGACCCAGCAGGCGGCGCTGGCGCAGTACAACCGGCAGGCGAGCGGGGCACAGCAGACCAGGCTCACCGAGGTCCTCGACACGGGGGCAGCCAGCGAGGCCACCTACTTCGAGGGCGTCGCCCTGGCCGCGGCGGACGGCCGGGTGATCCAGGTCAACCCGCAGTCCTGGTGGTCAGCACTGACCACCGTCATGGACGACATCCGCGAGGTGCAGGAGTCCGTCGGCGACGACATCCAGCATCGCGCCGGGCAGCTTCGATCGGATGCCCAGCTTCAGCTGATCGGCGTGCTGGCACTGGCGCTGATGTGTCTGGCCGGCGGGGTCATCGTGGTCGCCTCAGCGACCAGGTCGATCACCGGCCCGCTGGCCGCCCTGGCCTCAGAGGCGGAAGCGCTCGCAGCGACGCGGCTCCCCGAGGCCGTCGCGATGATCCAGTCCAGCCCGAACAACCTCCGAGCGCTGCAACCAACCCAGGTCTCCAGCAGGGCGAGTTCCGAGATCCGATCGGTGGCGATCGCGCTGGACAAGGTCCAGGCGACCGCCCACCAGTTGGCGACCCAGCAGGCGCTGATGCGCTACAACACCACGCAGTCCCTGGCGAACCTCGGCCGGCGCAACCAGAACCTCATCCGCAGGCAGTTGGGCTTCATCTCCCGCCTGGAGCGGGACGAGACAGATCCGGGCTCGCTGTCGAACCTGTTCGAACTTGACCACCTCGCGACCCGCATGCGACGCAACGCGGAAAGCCTGCTGGTTCTGGTCGGCGAGTCCACCTCGCGGAACTGGTCTCAGCCGATGCCGATCGCCGACGTCATCCGAGCAGCGCTGTCCGAAGTGGAAGAGTACCGGCGGGTATCGCTGCGGAGAATCGACGAGGCCTACCTGACGGGTACGTTCGTCACCGGTGTCGCCCACATGATCGCTGAGTTGCTGGAAAACGGGCTGACCTTCTCCCCCCCGGATCTCGACGTCGAGGTCCAGGGGCGCAAGGTGGGTCAGGACTATCTCATCGCCATCACCGACCAGGGAGTCGGCATCGAACCGGGCGAGTTGGATCGGGCCAACGCCAGGTTGCGCGGTGAGGAGAACTTCCTGCTCGCTCCTGCACAGTTCCTCGGCCACTACGTCGTCGGCCAGCTGGCCCAGCAGATGCAGATCGACGTGCAGATCGCCCGGTCACCGGTCACCGGGATCACCGCCCGCATCACGTTGCCAGGCCATGTCCTTTCCCGCCCGGGCGAGCTTGGTCCGGCCGAGGTCGACAAGATTGTCAGAGACGCACTACCGGCCACACCGCAGGTCACCCCGCAACACATCACGGCGCAACACATCACGGCGCAACAGCCGCGGCGGCAACCGCAGCAGCCGCAGCTGCAGCAGCCGGTGGTCGCTGGTCTTGCTCCCAGCGAGGCGCAGCCTGCCTCCCCCTGGAATCTCGCACCCCAGCCGGCACCATCCCGGTCCGCGGCACCGCCCGGGGCGCCTGCCAGGTCCGGGACAGACCGGGCACCGTTCCGGATGGCACCGACCACACCGGCTGTTCCGGCGAATGTGACCGGTCACCCAGGTGGCAGCACTGACCCGGTCGAGAACGCATCAATCTGCGGAGCACTGGCAGCGCCAACCGCCCCGCTGCCGGTCCTCGGTCTCCGCGGATCGGAGGCGACAGCGTCCCCTTCCAACGCCGCAGACTGGTGGACCCCGCGGGCAACCCAGCCCGAGGCCGAGGAGGACCCAAACCGCACCCGGAACGGGTTGCTCAAGCGAACCACCCGTGGCAGGGGGGCCGCACGCGGACAGCCAGTAGCCCACCAGGGAGGCGTCGAACACGACAAGACCATCTCCCGGGGCGGTCGCACTGTCGAGCGAACACCCGATGATCTTCGTTCACGACTGACCTCGCTACGTGCCGGAGTCCACCGTGGCGAGACGGCGCGCCTGATCGGTTCTACAACACCGACCACCGCCGAATGGGAGGGGAATGGTCATGAGCATCGCTGACATCCACACAGATGCGACCCAGTTCAACTGGCTGCTGGACAGCTTCACGCGGAACACTGATGGCGTCCATGACGCTGTCGCCGTCTCGTCCGACGGGCTGCTGATCGCGACGTCGCGGGGTCTCGACCGGACTGAGGCCGACCATCTCTCCGCGATCGTTTCCAGCCTGGCCAGTCTCGGCCGCAGCGCGTCGAAGCGCTACGACATGGATGGCCTCAAGCTGATCATGATCGAGATGCGGCGGGGTTTCCTGCTGGTGTCCACGATCAGCAATGGCAGCTGCATCGGCGCGCTGGCTGACAGCGACTGCGACGTCGGTCTGATCGGGTACGAAATCTCCGTTCTGGCGACTCGGTTCGGCGATCTACTCACCCCGGCTCTGATCTCAGAGTCCCGGCGCTACCTGCCCCAATAAGTGAGGGGGATGATCCATGAGTGAGCTCGGTCCGAGGATGCCAGACCCGAGAATGATCCCGGTGTGGCAAGCCCCTCAACACGCGGCACCAGAGGTCGAGCAACACGGTTCAGCAGATGATGAGGCCGCGGCGGCCGATGTTCTGGTACGTCCGTTTCTCATGACCGGAGGACGTACCAGACCGCTCCACGACGGGCTCAGGATCGAAACCCTGGTTTCGGCGACGCCCGGTGCCCTCTTCGCGCCACTCCGGTTCGAGCTGCGACAGATCGTCGAACTGGCCCAGCAACCATTGTCGATCGCGGAGATTTCCGTACGGCTCGGCATCCCGTTCGGAGTCGCGAGAGTGCTCGTTGCCGACCTCGCCAGCAATGGCGTCATCACGTGCACCGAGCCAGCGGAGCTCACTATCGAAATGATCGAAAGGATTCGGGATCGTGTCCGGGCGCTATAGTAATCCGGCCCCACCCACCGCAGTCAAAATCGTCGTCAGCGGTGGATTCGGTGTCGGCAAGACGACGTTCGTCGGCGCGATCTCCGAGATCGAACCGCTGGCAACCGAAGCATCAATGACTGAGGCATCCATCGGAGTCGACGACACCAGCTCGGTCGATGGCAAGACCACAACGACCGTTGCCCTGGACTTCGGGCGGATCACGCTGGATGAGTCACTGCTGCTGTACCTGTTCGGCACGCCTGGGCAGGACCGCTTCGCCTTCCTCTGGGACGATCTGGTCGAGGGCGCTCTCGGCGCAGTCATCATGCTTGATACCCGCAGAGTCGAGGAGTGCTACCCGGTGCTCGACTACTTCGAGGAGCATGGGACTCCGATTCTGGTGGCTGTCAACGCGTTCGAGAACACGCAACGCTTCGACCTCGAAGAGGTCCGCGAGGCGCTCGGCGTCGGTCAGGAAGTCCCGATTGTTGAGTGTGACGCACGCTCTCGGGCCAGCGTCAAGCAGGTGCTTCTCGCCCTGATCGAGCAGGTGCTCGTCAACCGGCTCGAACGCCACATGACGCCAGCCCTGTACTGATGAACGCCATGCAGACAGACAACCAGACAACGCCTCAGACGACACCCCAGAGAGCACCAGCACTGGAGGTCAGTGGTCTCTGGAAGGTCTTCGGCCCGAACCCCGACCGGGTCCTGACCGCACCACTGTCCGATCTGTCCCCGCAGGAGTTGGCAGCGCGTACCGGCTGCGTCGCCGCGGTCCGGGACGTCTCGTTCGCGGTGGCGCCGAACGAGGTTTTTGTCGTGATGGGACTGTCCGGATCGGGCAA
>JAFGOK010000316.1 GCA_016926535.1 Micromonosporaceae bacterium
CCGGGACCGCAGCCGGATACACCGTTGAGGATCCGGCGCTCGGGTGGACGTGGCACTACGCCCAGCCGGAGGGCGTCGCCTCGGTCGAAGGGCTCTACCCGCTGGTCGCCCTCACCGACCGGCTCGGGCATCGCATCGATGTGCTGTACGCCCCCTCCGGAATGATCGCCGAACTGCGCCACACCGGCGGGTACCGGATCCTCGTCGACACCGCAGGTGGCCGGATCACAGGGCTTCACCTGGGGACCGGAACACCGAGCGAGGCGCCGGGGTCAGCACCGGTACCGGCACCAGAATCGAATCCTGGACCGGCACCAGCGTCACCCTCGGGATCGACGCCAGAGCAGACTCCCGAACCGACGCCGGAACCGCAACTCCTGGTCCGGTTCGCCTATGACTCCGCAGGCAACCTCTCGGAGGTCATTGACCCGGAGCGGGCCTCCCAGCGATTCACCTACGACGCCGCCGGGCGGATGACGACTTGGGCGGACCGTAACGGATCGCGCTACCGCTACACCTACAACGTCTCCGGTCGATGCATCCGGACGAATGGCCCGGATGGCTTCATGTCCGCCCGGTTCATCTATGGGTCAGGCACCACAACGCTCATCGACTCCCTCGGCCACCGCACGGTCTACCACCTCGACGGACGAGGCAAGGTCACGAAGACTGCCGATCCACTGGGGAACACCGCCCAGCGGCGGTTCGACGAGAACGACCAGCTCATCGAGGCCATCGATCCGCTGGGGCGGGCGACAACCTACACCCGCGACAGCAACGGCGACATTGTCGCCATCCGCCGCCCCGATGGGCGCAATGCAATCGTCAGGTACACCGCCCTGCGCCAGCCGGCGATGGTGGCCGGCTTCGACCAATCGGTGTGGCAGCGCGAGTACGACGAGATCGGCAATCTCCTCACCGCCACCGGTCCAGATGGGGCGACCATCCGGTACACCTATGACGGGTGCGGGCACCTCGCCACGATCACCGACCCGCTCGGGGCGACGACCGTGGTGTCCTGCGATGCCGCAGGGCTCCCCCTGCGGGTGACCGATCCGACCGGGGCGACGACGGCCTACCGTCGCGACCACGCCGGCCGAGTCGTGGCGATCACTGACCCGCTCGGCGCGACCACGCGCCTGACGTACACCGTCGATGGCAAGATCACTTCACGAACCCTTCCCGATGGAACGGCAGAGACCTGGGAGTACGACGGGGAGGGCAATCTCACCGCGCACACCGGCCCGACCGGGGCCGCGACCCGCTTCGAGTACACCCATTTCGACCTTCCGGCCGCGCGAATCGAGCCGGACGGCACCCGCCTGGCCTTCGGCTATGACAGCGAGTTGCGCCTGACCAGCGTCACCAATCCGCAAGGGCTGGTGTGGTCCTATGAGTACGATCCGGCTGGTCGGCTGGTCGCCGAGACCGACTTCAACAGCCGGCGGCTGGCCTACACCATCGACGCGGCGGGGCAACTGACCTCCAAAGTCAACGGACTCAGGCAAACCCTTTCCTTCGAGTACGACTCCCTCGGGCACCTGGTCGCCAAGTACACCCCGGAAGGTGTGACCAGGTACGCGTATGACCCGGCTGGCCGGCTGCTGCGCGCGCAGGCCCCCGGCTCCGACCTGGCGATCACCAGGGATGCGCTCGGCAGGATCGTGGCTGAGACGATCAACGGCCAGACACTGCACACCACCCGCGATGTGCTTGGCCGGGTCGCCGAACGCCGGACGCCCAGCGGAGTCACCAGCACCTGGACCTATGACGCCCGGCACCAGCCTTCGAGCCTGACGGCAGCCGGACACACCATGCGCTTCACGCACGACGCCGCCGGCCGCCAGGTCGGCAGGCACGTGGCTGGCGAGGGCCCCTGGCTACGCTTCGACCAGTCCTTCGACCCTGCGGATCGCCTGCTGTCGCAGACCGTGACCGCTGGTTTGTCCGATCGGCCCGACGCCGCCGCCTCTGCTCCATGGGAGCTGGCGCGCAGAACATACACCTACCGGGCAGACGGTGCGCTCACCGCGATCGACGACGCGACGACCGGGCGCCGGACGCTGGCGCTCGACCAGGCCGGGCGGGTCACGGCGGTCCAAGCCGCCGCCTGGTCGGAGCGCTACGCGTACGACAGCGCCGGCAACCTGGTCCATGCGTCCTCCGGGGCATCCTCGGGGGGGTCGCCGGGGGCATCCTCGGGGGCCGGGCAGGGCGATCACGGTACTGCACCAGATCGCGAGTTCGAGTACAGCGGAACGCTCGTCCGCCGGGCCGGGAACGTCCGCTACCAGCACGATGCCGGCGGCCGGGTCGCGCTCAAGCAGCGCCCTCGCCACAGCGCGAAACCCGATACCTGGTACTACACCTGGGATTCCGAGGACCGCCTCACCGCGGTCCGGGTGCCCGACGGCACCTGGTGGACCTATCGTTATGACCCTCTGGGCCGGCGCATCAGCAAGCGCCACCTCACGTCCGACGGGCAAGTCCTCGAACAGACCGGCTACGCCTGGGAGGGCACCAGGCTCGCAGAGCAGACCCGGTATCCCGGAGGAGGGCTACCGTGGGTCACGACGACGTTCGACTACCAGGTCGAGAGTCACGTCCCGATCGCCCAGACCACGACCAGTCCTGGTCAGGCTGCGCACGGCCGGCCAGGTCCGCAGCGGGAAGCCTCCTGGGCCATCGCCAGACCCGATGGACCCGATGGACCCGGTTACGCGGACGGGCCTCGCGCTGATCTGCCGACGCCCGCGCCGCTGCCGACCACCCAGGAGGAGTTCGACCAGCGCTTCTACGCCATCGTCACCGACCTGGTCGGCACACCGACCGAGCTCGTCAGCCCTGGGGAGGGCATTGCCTGGCAGGCGCGGGCCACCATCTGGGGCACAACGGCCGCTGTCTCCCCGGCCGGGGTTGACTGCCCGCTGCGGTTCCCTGGGCAGTACTACGACCCGGAGACGCAGGACCACTACAACTTCTTCCGGTACTACGACCCGGCCACCGGTCGGTACCAATCCCCCGACCCCATCGGCCTCATTGGCGGCTCTGATCCGCACCAGTACGTTCCCAACCCGACCGGCTGGATCGATCCGCTGGGGCTATCTCCCTGCACGTCCCAAGGGGACTCATTCGAAGGCCCAGGTCCATGGGATCTTCGTGGCAGAGATCCGATGAGCGTGGTTCCCGACCACGCGAGCGTCCGAGAACTCACACCCGTACCCGGTGGCTCACAGTATGGCCTTGAATTCAAGTGGGTGGATTCTCAGGGAAGGACGGTCCGTCTCAGAATTCACGGCCCGGATGCGAGTGCCCCTCCCGGCTCGCACTCGGCCTCCGGTGAGACCTACCGAATTCAGATTTCCGGCCGCTATCAGGATGAGGCCGGCAACCTCTACCACAAGAACGTGCACAATCCCGCCAGCCCGTTCTATGATCCGACCGCCGCCAACGCGACTCACATTCCATGGCCGCCGGGCTACGTCGGGCTATAGTGAGTCTTCGGGCAGCACCACAGAAGAGATTGATCAACATAATGCCAGTTGGTGACGAGAACTTGATCGACCTCATCAGGGGTCTCGCTTCACCTGACGCAGGTCAGCGGGAGCGGTCAGCCGAAACAGTGTCGGACTGGATCACGGCATTCAGTTCCTTTGAAGCACGACTTCTCACCAGCATTCTGTCCGCGGTGATCCTAGTTGAAAAAGATCGCCAATCTCGCGAGAGCGAGCTCCATGCTGCCTTCGAACTGATCGATACCGGGTTCATCCGTGCCGGTGATATCGAACGAGTTCAGGAACTCAATCACCAACAGCTTGCACCTTCCGAGAAGGAGTACCTTGACACCATTGCCGAACTCATTCGTTCCAGGGAACTGTGAAGGCCATACCCCAAAATCCAGATGGAATTCCATAACATGATTCAGTCGTACTACACCGAAGAGCTTGTTCGGCTCGGGTCTGCGCGGCCTACACCGAACAGGGTCCCACCGGTCCTGGCCACATTCGCTGTTCGGGCCGTCGGCTCTGCCGATGCCTACGCTGCGCGTTTTCGTGAGGCGCTTTCAGCGGCCATCAGATTCGCCATCCGTTGCGACTTCGATCAGGACATCACCGA
>JAFGOK010000317.1 GCA_016926535.1 Micromonosporaceae bacterium
CGGACGACATTCTCGGCACCCACAGGGACCAGTTTGGCTCACCTGGCTAGTTTGGCCCGGACAGCGACCGCCTCTGCATGGTTCAGACCGACCAGGATGTCCAGGGAGCGCTGCCAGGCGCGGCGGGCTCCGGGCTGGTCCCCAATGGCCCGGCAGCTGTCGCCGAGACAATCGAGCGCCATGGCCTCGTGGTAGGGCTCTTCGAGCTGCTGGCACAACTCGACGGACTGCTGAAAAGACGCAGAGGCCCGGGCGAAATCGCCAAGATCATGGTAGGCCCGCCCGAGGGTATGGTGACTGGCCGCCTCGCCGTACCCGTCGCCGGTCTGCCGGAACAGCAGCGCTGCCTGCTGGGCCTCAACCACCGCTGCGGCGAAGTCGCCGAGCTGGTGAAGGCAGCAGGCGATCCCGTTGCGGATACTGGCCTCCGAGGCCCTGCCCTCCGGAACACCGCAGGCCAGGGCCAGTGCGCGATGCCCGTATTCCAGGGCCCTGGCGGGCTGGTTGCGCCCCTGGCAGACGAAGGCCATATTGTGCAGGATCTCCGCCTGACCCCGCCGGTCGCCGGCCTGCTCGTACCGTTCGAGGGCTTCCTCATTGTGTTGCCAGGCAGCGGTGTGCTCCCCGAGCGGCGTCTCCGCGTAGGCCAGCAGGCGGCGGGCTGTCGCCTGGGCTCGGAGATCGCCCAGGCGGTCAGCAGCAGGCAGTGCGGCGTTCCACGCTGCCACGAGCTCACGCCAGCGGAACTGTCGGGACAGGAACGTAGTCAGTATCCAGGCCAGCTGGTAGGCATGGTTATCGAACCCGGCAGGGGCAGCGTGCAGGAGGGAGAGCAGGACGGGGCACTCCCCCGCCAGCCAGGCCAGGGCCGCGGCGGAATCCTCCGGCACCAGCGGATCCGCCCCCTCAACGGGCGGCTGCGGGGGCCGGGGATTGGGCATCCGGTGCGGGTACTGCACCTGGTTCGCGACCGCTGCCGTGTGCAGGTGATGATCGAACAGCCGTCGCAGCGCCGCTCGGCGGACCGACTCGGACTCCTCACCGCAGGCTAGGTCCGCAGCATAGGAACGGAGCAGATCGTGGAGGGCAAAACGGCAGGGGCGCTGCTCTGACAGCAGGCTGGCTCGCACCAGCTCTGACAGCGTCAACGTGGCCTCGGCGAGCGGAACGCCCGCGAGACTGGCCGCGGCCGGAGCGGTGATATCTGGGCCTGGGTGCAGCCCCAGCAGGCGGAAGAGCCCCGCGGCGGCCGGGGTGAGCGCCTGGTAGGACCAGGAGAACACCGTCCGCAGGTGGCTTGCGGAATCGTCGCCGGTCAGCATCTGCCAGCGCTGGTCTGGGTCGCCGAGTATCCTGGCGAGGTCCCGCAGCGGGGTGCCGGGGCTGATCGCCGCGTGGGCCGCGGCGATGGCCAGGGCCAGCGGCAGCCGGGCGCAGCGGTCGACCATCTCGTCAGCAGCCGCCGGTTCAGCCTCGATCCGGTGGTCCCCGAGTCGCAGCCTCAACAGCTCCCGCCCCTCCTCACAGGTCAGCAGATCCAGGGTGATCGGAACAGCGCCATCGGTGGCGATCAGCCCGGTCAGCTGGTTGCGGCTGGTGACGATGACCCGGCAGTTGGGGGTACCGGGCAGCAATGGGCGCACCTGCGCGGTGTCCCGCGCGTTGTCCAGGAGCAGCAGCATCGATCGCCCCGCCATGACCGTGCGGTAGAGCGCCGCCAGCGCGGCAGGATCGGTGGGAATCCGCTGGGGCGGCACGCCGAGGGCGTCGAGAAACTGGCGCATGGCTTCGGTGGGGTGCGTGATCTGCCCGGGGGAGGTATACCCACCCAGGTTGACGTAGAGTTGCCCATCCGGGAAGCGCGCCGCGTTGTGATGGGCCCAATGCAGCGCGAGGGAGGTCTTGCCGATCCCGGCAGTGCCAGAGATCGCGACCAGGGTCGTCGCGCGCCGCTCCGGCTGCTGGCCGGTCGGGGGATTCATCAGCGCGTCCAGCCGGGTCAGGTATCCGGCGCGGCCGGCAAAGGCCGCCACCTCCGCCGGCAGCTGGGCAGGCACTTCCATTGACCGCTGAGCAGGCCCAGGATCCGACTTCAGGCCCAGATCCAGATCCTCCCGCAGGATCGCCTGGTAGAGCGCTCGCAGTTCCGGCCCCTGATCGGTCCCGTAGTCCTCCGCGAGGACCTGGCGGTGTCTCCGACCCCGAGTCAGGGCCTCGGTCGGGCGACCAGCGGCGACCAGCGCCCGCAGCAGCACCGCCGTCAGCGGCTCCATCAGCGGGTACTCCTCGGCCAGCGGGATCAGCGGGGCGAGGACCGCGGCTGGGTTGCCCCCGCGTACCTCGGCCTGAGCCCAGGCGGCCGTGGCGTGCAGCAACTCCTGCACCAGGTGCTCTCGCGTCCGATGTGCCCAGTCCCCCGGGATCCCGGTCAGGGGCACTCCCCGCCAGAGCGCCCTGGCCTCCCGTAGGAAATCAATTCCCTGCCCGAGAGCGGATCCGGGGTTGCCGGCCTGCTGGACGAGGCTCCGGAACTGGTGCAGGTCCACCTGGACACGGTCAACGGCCAGCCGGTATCCGCCCGGCTCGCTGAGCACCGCAATGGGGAGGCTGCCGCCCGTCGCCTGCTCCAGGACTCGCCGGATGCGGGTGACATGGGTCCTCAGGGTGTTATGGGCCTTGTCCGGTGCGGCGTCTCCCCACACCCGCCGCACGAGGGTTGTCGCTGGCACGACCAGTCCGGCATCGACCAGCAATGCGGCCAGGACGCCCTTGCGACGGGGCTCACTGATCTCGAACCGCTGGCCGCCCGCCCAGACCTCGACCGGCCCGAGCAGCCGGAACTCCACCACAGTCCACACCCCAGAAGCGACACGCGTCATCGTCGTCGCCTGTGAGGCTACCCGCACTCACCTCGATACTGGCAGGCGTCTTCCCGCCAGCCCAGACCCCGAATTAGCCCAGACCCCGGATCAGCCCAGACGCCGAATCACTTTCCCCCGCACCTGTTTCAGGGAGAAAAAGCCGACCTCCCGAGAATCCGCGCTGCCCGCGGGATTGTCCCCGAGCAGAACCACGCCCCAGGGCGGCACGATCCGTTCCGGCTCCGGAATCCCCAGAGGAGGAACGGGATCTCCGGGAATCGCCGCGACCCGCTTGATGACCCAGGCTGGGATCGTGGCCGGTGCGATGGGAATGGTGTGATGGCAGACGACGACATCTCCCACCCGAAGCTGCTGCCACGGCACCCGCCGCACCAGCACCCGGTCCCCCGGTCCGAAGGTCGGCGCCATACTTCTCCCGTTGACGACCACCAGGGTGTATCGCCATCGGACAACTAGCAGCCCACCCAGCACAGCGCAGGACCCGAGCAGCCCGGCGATCATCGGGCCCCCATCCCAGCGTCCCCGGAAACACCCATCCCAGCCCCAGCGGGACGATCCACATACCCGCTGGCCTGCATGCGGAACAGGCGCGAATAGCAGCCCTCCGGCATCTCCATCAACTCCTCGTGGGTACCGGCCTCGACGATCACGCCGGCGGAGAGCACCAGCAGAAGATCCGCATCCCGTATGGCCCCCAGGCGGTGCGAGATGAGCACGCAGGTACGCCCGGTCCGCTCTCGCCGCAAACCCTGATGGACCTCGAACTCCGCTTCCGCGTCCAGGCCAGAGCTCGGCTCGTCGAGAATGAGCAGATCCCGGTTGATCCTCAGGTAGGCGCGGGCAAGGGCGATACGCTGCCACTGCCCCCCGGAAAGGGTCGTGCCGAGTTCCGGGGCCTCCGGTTCTCCCAGGGAGAAAATCCTCGACAGCAGCGTTTCGTACCCTCGGGGCAGAGGCTCGATGAACCCGGCGGCACCCGACTCCGAGGCAGCCAGCTCAATCCGCTGGTCGGAGCTGGCCAGGTCTCCCAGCCTGATGTTCTCGCGGGCCGTCAGGTCGTAGCACATGAAGTCCTGGAACACTGCCCCGATGGAGGCACGCAACGCATCCGGGCTGAACTCCCGCACATCGATGCCGTCCCACAGGATCTGACCCCTCGTCGGGTCATACATCCGGAGCAGCAACTTCACAATGGTCGTCTTCCCAGCGCCGTTCCTCCCGACCAGCCCAACCGACTGCCCTGCTGGAATCGTGAAGCTGACCCCCCGAAGCACCCAGGGGCGGTCAGGGCCATACCGGAACCAGACGTCATGAAACGTGATCCCCTGCCGCAGAGTGGGAACAGGGGTAGGGTCCTCCGGCATCGGCAGGTCTGGGGACATCTCCACGACCTCCTGGTAGTGGCCAAACAGACGTAACTGCGCGTGGCACTTGCCAGTGTCGCGGACGGCGTTCAGGATGCCGGCCTGCATCACCGCGAGCGAGCTGACCACAATCGAAACATCCCCGACGGTGATCTGCCCGGCCGCGGCAGCGGGAGCGGCCCAGATCAGGGCGACGGCCCCGGTGAGGCCGCTGAGGACCGCCATTGTGGACCTCAGCCGGACCTCGATGCGATCCAGGCGGTTCTTCGCGGTGTCGGATCGCTGGCGCTCGTCCTGCATCCGCTCCCGGAAGTATCCCCCCAGGCCAAAGAGACGGATCTCCTTGGCCGCCTGGGCGTCGCTGAGCAATTCGCGGTAGAAGAACTCCCTGCGCTCCACCGGGCCCATCGTCCACGCGGTCCGTACCTGCCTACGGGCCTGGCGCAGTTCCAGCACCAGTGCCGGAAGCGCAGACACCACGACCATCGCAGGCAGCCACGGCGCCATGCGCAGCAGAATCGCGATGAACCCGAATGCGGTGATCAGTGCCCGCCCGGTCGAGAACAGGCTTGTCACCACGATGATCGGGGTCGCGCCGCCGTATTGCCGGGCAAGTCGGAGCTTGTCGGCGAACACCGGATCCTCGAAGCGGGCCAGCCCAACCAGCCGTTCTGTTGCCCCATACAGGCGCCCCTGGGAGAACCTGCTCACCCGGCGCTCCAGCAATTGCTGGACATACTGCTGGAGGTAGGGCAGCACCCCCGCGACAATGCCGGTGCCAGCCAGGGCCGCTGCCCCGAACACGACAGAGGAGGTGCTGGAGGCGCTGACGACAGAGTCCAGGACATGCTTGGTCAACCAGGCCACGACGATGGGAGCGGCCCCGCCGACGCAGGCAAACCCCACCAAGGCGAGCGTCAGCCCGCGCCCGGCTCGCCAGACCAGACCAAGGCAGGGCAGTGCGGCTCTCATGACGACGCGCTTTGGATCATGAATCGCTCGACCTGATTGGCCTTGGACCCGGAGGCCAGGACAGCGCCGGTGTCGGCATTGATGAGGCCGATGGCGGGGAACCCCTGAATCCCCAGGGCCTTGGCCACCCCATCCCGCGTTTCCTCCTCGACGACCTGGGCCACCGGTTCCAGCAGTCGCCGCTCCTCGCCGAGGTTGGCGGCACTCCCCACCAGCAGGGCCACCACCTGGGCTGGCCCCTCAGGAGACCTTCTGGCCAGGTCCAGGAAACCCGGCATCGACTCCTGGCACATAGGGCACCCCTCAGCGAACGCGCCGACGAGTACCAGGCCCCTGAGCGCCGTACTCGCAAGCTCTGCATGGTGGGTCGTCCGCGCGGAGAAGGGCTCGATGCGCCCGTCCGGGGGACGCATCGTGGTCATGGCGGGAAGGACAGACAGCTCCCCGAGCCGCTCGCTGTGATCGCGCAGGCGGTGGACCACCCCAGCCGTCAAAAGAAGATTGATCACGCTCACCAGCGCCAGCCCTACGATGAACGCACCCCAGAGGACAGTCATGGGTGTTCCCTACTTTCCTTGAACCGTCGACGTAACGAACAGGCCGTGGACCACGTCCGCGACGGGGATCAGGGCGGC
>JAFGOK010000318.1 GCA_016926535.1 Micromonosporaceae bacterium
GTCGCCGCTAGCTCCTCCAGATCGTAGGCTGGCTGGCCCTTCCGCCCGCCGCGCAGGTGGGCCTCACCGATCGTCCGAGCCAGCCGGGAGTATCCCTGCCGCCCCTGGGCGAGCACCAGCAGATGGGTCTCCGGAGGATCGGGCCGGCCGGTCCGCGGACCGCTGCTGGCTGTCGCCGGTACGCCAGGCGGTCGCAACGACAACTCCGCGCCGACCACAGTGGGCATGCCACGAGCCCTGGCTGCCTCCGCGAAGCGGACGACCCCGTAGAGCCCGTCATGATCGGTGATCGCGCATGCCTCAAGGCCGAGCCGTGCCGCCTGCTCGATCAACTCCTCCGGATGGCTTGCCCCGTCGAGCACGCTGAAATTGGAGTGACAGTGCAGCTCCGCGTACCCAATCGTTGACGGTGTCATCATCACCGGCCCAGTCATGGCTGACTCAGTCATGGCCGGCTCAGTCGTAGTAGGCGGCAACACCCCAGTGGCCGCCGGAAAGATGCAGCAGGAAGGCCCTACCATCGGCGAGCAGCACCTGGAATCTGGCGTACCTCCTGGCACGCTCCCCCGCCCACCACCGCTCGTCAACCGGCCAGGGACCGGACCACCCGGTGAGCCGGACAGACGACCTCCCCTGGATCGCTATGGTCGTCGGATACCCGGTGACGGCGAGCCGGCCGGTCACCCCGACGACGTCCCCGCGGGCATCTCGCACTGTCGCCGGAAGTAGTTCGGCATAGACCGTCGCTGGCGACGGGGCCGGCAACCGCCCCGGCCATGGTCCGAACATAGGCCCGGAGGCAGGCACGGGCCCGGAGGCAGGAGTCCGGTCGTCTCCGAGGGGCACCCACCTGACCCGGTCGGCCTGCCCGCGCCCGCCCCCGAGGACCGCTGCTGTCACCGCCTCCGGACCGAGCAGGCCCTGCACCCGGGTGAGCGCCCGAATCGCCCGGTCTCGCTCCTCCCCCGGCTCGCCCCACAGTCCTGGTTGCACACTGAGTTGGGGCACAACGTTCTCAGGCGTCAGCCGAAGCAACGCGATCGGACCAGCCGGCGTGACGGTTCCTCCCCGGATCGAGCCCGCCAGCCAGCCATCCAACTGCCACCGAACCCGATCGGCGATCCCGCCAGGAGTAATCGGCCCTTCATTGCGCCATGCCCGGCGCAGCCGGGTGCCGGTCGTTGTCTCCGCCTCGATCACCAGCTGGGTACAGGCGAGCCCGTGCCGGATCAGCACAGTGGTAAGCCGTGCTGCCAGCGAGCGCGCCACGAACGCGGCAACGTCGACCCGCTCGATCGGTTCGTCGAACTCCTGGGCAACGCCCAGCTCAACCGGTGGCGTGCGCGGAACGACCGGTCGAATCTCGCCGCCAGCGGCGAGCACCTGTGCCCGAGCGGCATCGGCCCCGAACCGGGTCAGCACATCAGCGGCGGGGAGGGCCGCATAGTCGCCCAGGGTCCGAACCCCCAACCGTCGCAGCAGGCTCGCCAGCGCCGGACGGCCCAGGACCCGGACGGGCAACCCGGCAAGGAACGCCAGGGTCTGGCCGGCCGGCACCACGGTGCCGGTACGAGCCGCCAGGCCAGCAGCGAACACCCCATCGGCAATGCCGATCGTGACGTGAACCCCGCACCGTTCGGCGATCAGGCTGGTCAGCCGCTCGACGAGAGCGGTCTCCCCGCCGAAGTACCGGGAAGGTCCCCGCGCCGCGAGTGCGCAGGCACCAGGGCGGATCACCTCGACGGCGGGAACGACCTCCTCGACGGCCACGAGGACTGACTCATACGCCCGAGCATCCGGTGCGAGCTCCGGGCACCAGATCACGAGCACCCGTTCGGCGGTCACCCCGGGAACCAGACCTTGATCTCTTTTGGGATCGAGGCAATACCCCTTCCCCAGGCCCTGATGACCATTTCCCGCCAGCGCAGCCGACCTCGGCCAACGCCGAGCCCATACCACGTACTTCGAACCGTCTCGATCGTCAAATCGGCCCCGCGCCACGTCCCATATGGAACAAACACACTCCCCCGCTGGCGGGCCCTGGCTGCGAGTCGGTCAGCGACGGCATCCGCGATCGGCCCGGGGGGCGCTGCCACAACGATGTCCAGCCCATCGAGCAGCGCAGCGACCGCCGCCGCCCAGTCTCGTCCAGGATCCGGAACACAGGCCAGCCGATCCAGTGCGACGCCCTGCTCCGCGGCGGCAATCGCGTTCAGGGTCGGTATCCCGACCACCCCGCACCACGAGCCGGCCGCAGACGCCGCCGAAATCAGGCCCAACATCACTGAGGTCGCCGCAGGAACCGCAACGATGGTCGATCCTCTCCGCAACCCACCCCAGGGAAGAATCGGCCGCAACTCCGGTCGGACGGGAAGAAGCCCACCAGGGACAGCCATATCGGCCCGGCGAACGGTCCGAAATCCCGCCACCAACCGGTCGACCCTCCTCGGGGTCCGGGCGCTGGTACGGCAGAGCGCCTCAGGGTCCTCCTGACACTCCGCCAGCGAGGGAATCATCATGACCTGCCGTTCAGGACGTCATCAGCTGGCCAGGACCTCTGGCACGGGAGGACGGTAGGAAAGGCCGAGACCGACTTCGACGATGCCGATGAACTGCTCGACTGCTCGCAGCAGATCATCGGCCTCGCGCCTGCTCACGACCCGCGGGATACCCGCCTCAGCAGCAGCCCGCTTGCTCGCGCCGGCAGAGAAGAAGGATGCCCACTCCGCCAACTCCGGAGAAACCATGATCAGCAGAGACCAAACGCTGGTGACACGACCACGGCGGCTCGGCGGGGCCGGAATGGCCCTCGCTGAGAGCATCGCGGCAGCGGCCCGCAATGCCGCCAGGTGCGCCGTGGCGTACCGCATGCCGTCCTGCCGGATCTCCGCTGCCTCGGCCAGACCAGCCCTGGCCAGGGCGATCAGCTCTCTCGGTGTCCGATGCGGGAAGGCATGAGCCGGTACCGGCAGCCTGCGCTGGGGTGCGGTGCTCTCGACAAGCCCGCTAGCCCTCTTGCTGGCCTTCATGGAGATAGTGCATGGGATGGTCGATCTGATCATCGACATCGATACCTCCTCGGCGTGCCGCTCTCCAACGTCATGCTCGGTCAAAATGCTGCGGAGAAAACCGCGGCAGGTGGCGCCCCGGCCGGGCGTGGAGCTTCCCCACGCCACGCCCGGCCGGTTGGGTCGCCGCCCGCCGCCCGGGGGTCGTGGGCGGCGGACAACGACCCCCGCCTGAGGCCGGACCCGCGAATGCCCGACCTCGCGGTATCGCGAACCGCGATCGGGAGTGGCGCCGCGAATCACCCTCCCGAAGTAATCGAACATCCGTTCGACTACACAGGTAAGACTACACCCCCTCACCACTGAAGGCGCAACACCGGGGCAGGACTTTCGAACAATTGTTCTACCACGAAGTAGCGACAGTCAGGCCTCCGGAACGGGACTCGTCGTGGCACGCGGAAGCGAGCCTCGCGGCATGCGCGTACCGTCGGCACCACAATGCCGTCGGCACCACAGCACCGTCGGGGAACGCCGCCGAGGACCCGCTGGCAGCCGGCGAGAAGGGTGTGAGTCCGGGGACCAGAGGGGAGCAACGGCTTGAGGCTCATGCGATGGCACGCCAGTGATCTACTGAGGCATCTGGACGACGTGATCACCGTTTACGGCGAGGCCATGGGGTACTCGCCCGATCTTCTTCAAACCCGAAAGGGATGTATCGCGGCGCACGTCGGCCTCGCCTCGTTCAACGCGGTCGCGACCCTGGACGAAACCGGCCAGCTCGTCGGCTTCGGCTACGGCTACCACAGCACGGCCGGCCAGTGGTGGCATGACCAGGTACGCAACGCGGTACGCCGCGACCAGCGCATCGGCTGGCTCACCAACTGTTTCGAAGTGGTCGAGCTCCACGTCCGGCCAGCCGCCCAGGGGCAGGGCATCGGAGGGCGGCAACTGGCGGAACTACTCGCACCGGTCGGAGAGAGCCGGACCCTGCTGTCCACCCCGGAGGCGGACGAGTCGGCGTCACGAGCGTGGAGACTCTACCGGAGATTCGGCTTCGTCGACGTCCTTCGCCGCTTCCACTTTCCCGGAGACGATCGGCCGTTCGCCGTGCTGGGAAGGCAACTTCCACTCAGCGCAACGCACACCGCACCGCCCCAAACAGCTGGAGCAGTGCCGCGGCCTGAAGCATCGCCCAGGCTGCGCTGGCCGCTGTGACGATCCCGACCGGCAAGTCCGGCGAGACAGCATCGCCCAGCCCAGCCAGCAGCAGCGTCGAGGCGACCACCAGAATCCGGGTCGGGCGCTCGCCCACAGTAATGATCGGGACGTTGACCATGCCGGCGCCAAGGGCCTTCGTCCTGAGATCATCATGAATCCACATCAGCGCGCCGCAGGCCGCCACCAGCCACGCGCTCGCTCCAAGCACGGCGAATGCGACCAGCCAGCATGCTTCCGAGAGACGGTCGGCGAGCGCGTCGTAGACCTGACCGATCCGGCTTCCCGTTCCGGTCATCATCGCAAGCGCTCCGTCCACAACATCCGCGACCGAGGAGATGAGCACGAGCACGGCCGCCAGCACTAGAAAGGTGCCCCTCCAGGCGGCCATGACCACAACAATCACCGAGAGGGCCAGCCGGAACGCGGTCACGACATTCGGCCGCAACCCGACCGCCCGGCCGGCCCTGGCAAGCCCGTAAGCGATCCACAACCACACCAGCACGAGCCCTGGATACTGCGACATACCGAACTCACAATGGGTTTTACCCCATCTCATGACATACGAGTCCCAATCGCTCCGGTCGCCACCGGGCTCAGCAAGGGTGGTCGTTTCGCCGAGATCAGTCACCCGTTCCCCCGGGGCGGAGGTTGTGCCAGACCTCTCTGGTGGCCGTCGAACGGTTCAGTGTGATGAAGTGAATCCCGGGCGCGCCCTCAGCGAGCAGGCGGACGGCCAGGTTCGTCGCGACCTCGACCCCGATCGCCCGAACCGCTTCGGCATCCTCGGCAACCGCCATCAGGCGATCCGCGAGATCCGCCGGGAACGCGGCGCCGGAGAGCTCTGCCATCCGCTGGATCTGCCGCACATTGGTCACCGGCATGATGCCCGGAATGATCGGAACGTCGCACCCCAGCGCGACCGTGGAGTCGCGCAGTCGCACCCAGTGCTCCCAGTTGAAGAAAAACTGCGTAATGGCAAAATCCGCCCCTGCTCGGCATTTCTCAACAAACCATGCAACATCACTAACCATATCGGGTGAACGAGGATGTTTCTCTGGAAAGGCGGCAACGCCAACACAGAACTCGCCACTTTCCTTGATCAGCCGGACTAGTTCCGCGGCGTAGGTCAACCCTCCCTGGTGCGGGATCCACGGCGCCTGGGGATCCCCTGGCGGGTCACCACGCAGCGCGAGGACATTACGGACACCGGCACTCGCGTACCGGCCGATGACGTTCCGCAACTCCGCGACCGAATGGTTCACCGCGGTCAGATGGCCGAGCGGTAGCAGGGTCGTCTCTGTCGCGATCCGCTCGGTCATCGCGATCGTGCCGTCCCGCGTCGACCCGCCCGCGCCGTAGGTCACGGATACGAATGAGGGATTGAGCGGCTCCAGCTCCCTGATCGTCTGCCACAGCAGACGATCAGTTTCCGGCGTCTTCGGGGGAAAGAACTCGAAGGAGAACGTCGGACCGCTGGCTCGCACGAGGTCGCCGATAGCGGTCGGGCAATCATGAACACCTGGGGTCACGCGATGACTGTAGCTGCCCTACCAGGTCGAATCCGGCGACATCCCGACAGGCGGTCCCGTATCGCTCGCCGCTCGACGGCAAGTGTCGGACGCCCGCGGTACAACTGGTCACGGCGACCGGCTCGGGTGGGGGCCCCGAACGCCGGCGGCACCGCGACCGGATGGGGGTCTGGACGCGAAGGAGCGACAGATGCCACACGGCAGCCACAGTCACCTGGCTGAGGGGTGGCCCCACGACCACGGAGGCGAGCGGATCGGGCCGCTGCTCACCAGGCTCCGGCTGGAGCGTGGCCAGTCCCAGCAGCGGCTGGCCCAACTGCTCTGCGCTGTCTCCGGGACGGTCACGGTCACCCGCCACGAGATCTCACGCTGGGAGCGCGGGGACCGGATCCCGGGGACGCACTGGCTGGGCTGGCTGGCGGCCGTATTCGAGGTGCCGCTGGAGCTCCTCGAAACCGCCGTGGCCAACACGCGGCACCCCCACCTGGCTGGCACCACCGGTTCCGCTCCGCCGCGTCTCCCGGCCGCAGCCCTCATCACCGGATGTCGTGCCCTGGGCACAGATCGGTCAGATCCAGCCGACCCGGGGGTCCTCTCCGCCCGCCTCGCCGTGCTCCGACGAATGGATGACCTCGTCGGCGGCGTCGATCTGGCACCGGTCGCCCTCTCCGAATGGCGGGCCACCGCCTCGGCCCTGGCCGGTCCTTCGTTCGCCACCAGGTCTTTCGGTGCCGGAGCGCTGGACCCGACCATCATCAGGGCTGCCGCAGCAGCTGATGCCACCCGCAGCGGCTTCGCAGAGCTGGCCCAGCTGACCAGCTGGGTGCTGGCGGATGCCGGCAGCACCGCGGCCTCGGCCCGCCTGGGCAGAGCGGGGCTGCTCGCGGCCCACGCCGCTGCCGATCGACCCCTGATCGCACATCTTCTCGGGTGCATGGCGGAAGCGGCGGCGGAGACCGGTGACACCGGCACGTCACTGCGGCTGGCTCGCTCCGCGACAAGACAGGCCGCAGGTGTTCACCCCGCGGCCCACGCGCTGTCGCTCTACCGTTTCGCGTATGTCGCTGCGCTGGCGGGCCGGCGCTCAGAGGGGGAAAACGCACTCCTCGCGGCGGATCGGATCGACGCGAGGTCCCTTCCCCCCACGGATCCCCCGTGGCTGTACTGGCTCGACGAGCTCCACCTGACCATGCTGACCGGTCGCTGCTACGCGGCGCTCGGTCGACCTCGGCTGGCCAGATCCCTCCTGACCGAAGCGCTCGGCACCGGCGTGCTCCGCCCAAGAGCTCGGTCGTTGTGCGGAGCCTGGCTCGGCCTGGCCAACCTTGGCGCCGGGAACATCGACTGGGCCTGCGAGGCCGCCGCCCATGCGCTGATCGCGGCGATCCGGTCGGGTTCGCTCCGGGCCGCCAGATGGATTCGGACCCTCGACCTGACACTGCGGCGCGATCCTGACCATCCCGCGGTCCGCCACTACATCGCGCTGGCCGACACGGCGGCGGCGTACCTGCCCGCAGCCAGCGCCAGATTCGGCACCGAAGCCAACGACCGAGACTGCGACCGGCTAGCGTCATCCGGGTGAACCCTCTTCTCCTGGACCGGGCGGATCTGCGTAACCGCGTCGGCAAGGCGCTGGCCGAGTTCCTCGGGCGGCGGCGCGACGAGTGCTTGGCCGTTGACCCCGCGCTGGTACCCATCGCGGAGGCCGTCGAGGCATTCGTCCTCCGCGGTGGGAAACGGCTGCGCCCCGCCTTCGCGTACTGGGGCTACCGCGGCGCCGGGGGAGCGGAGAGTGCGACGGTGATCACAGCACTGGCGGCGCTGGAGCTCCTCCAAGCCAGCGCACTGATCCACGACGACGTCATGGATGGCTCGGACACCCGGCGGGGTCAGCCCGCCGTCCACCGCAGGTTCGCCCAGCTCCACCAGAACAGCAGGTGGCACGGGGCGGCAGAGACCTTCGGTACCGCCGCCGCGATCCTCCTCGGCGACCTTTGCCTGGTCTGGTCCATCGCGATGGTGCACGGGGCGGGGCTTTCACTGCCTGCCCTGGCCAGGGCCCTGCCGATCTTCGACCTGATGTGCACCGAGGTGACCCTCGGCCAGTACCTGGATGTCCAGACCCAGGCGGAGGGCACGACCTCGACCGCTCGTGCCAGCCTCATCGCCCGGTTCAAGTCCGCCAAGTACACGGTGGAACGCCCCATGCTGCTCGGCGCCGCGATCGCCGACGCCCCAGAGCCGCTGTCGCGGGCGTACTCGGCGTTCGGGCTACCGCTCGGTGAAGCGTTCCAGCTGCGCGACGACGTGCTCGGGGTCTTCGGCGATCCGTCCCGGACCGGCAAGCCGGCTGGGGACGATCTGAGAGAAGGGAAACGGACCTACCTCGTCGCCGCAGCCCTGGAGGACGCCGGACCAGCGGCCAGGGCCACCCTGCTCCGCGGTCTCGGCGACACCGCGCTCGACGCACACCGGACCGAAGAGCTGCGGGACATCATCGTCTCGACAGGTGCCCTGGCGGCCACCGAGCGAAGGATCGAGGAGCTTCACGCGACAGCGACCACCGCGCTCGCGACCGCTCCCATCGACCCCGAGGCTCGCGAGGTGCTCACCGGGCTGGCCGAGGCCGTCGTCCAGCGCGATCTCTGAACGACCTCTAGACCTGTCAGAAACCCAGGGCCTGTGCCCGCCGCTTCACCTCGGTGGCCCGGTGCGTGTTCAGCGCGGCAATCGGGGTCCCCAGCAGGGAGTCGTCCCTGGTGTAGAGCCAGCGCATCGCCTCGTCCTCGACATACCCCGAGTCGAAGAGCAGCGTCAACACCCCGGGCAGGTGCTTGACGACGGTTGGCCCCGCCACCATCTCGGCTGGAATTCGCAGCACTCCCCCACGGCGCTCTCCGAGCAGGACGCGGTCCCGAATCATCTGGTGGACTCTGGTAATCGGCAGTTCCAGCCGATCCGCCACATCTGGAAGGGTGAGCCACTGTGCGGGTTCGACACGGTCGTCGGTCACGGTGTCACCCTGCCATATGGTGGGTCCGCGTCCGCAACCCCTCCACCCTGTTCACCCTGGACGCGGTGATCAGCGAGAGGGCAGTGGCGTTCTCGCCAGCCGTGCGTACACTCGCACCCAATGGATACCACGATCGACGACCCCCTGCTCGGGACGCTGGTCGACGGGCGCTACCGCATCCGGGCGCGCGTCGCCCGCGGCGGCATGGCGACGGTATACACCGCTGTTGACGAGCGGCTCGGGCGCACTGTCGCCCTCAAAATCATCCATCCTGCCCAAGCGCGGGATCCCCGATTTGTCGAACGGTTCAGCGGCGAGGCCCAGACCATCGCACGACTGACTCATCCGAACGTGGTCGCCGTCTACGACCAGGGAACGCATCAAGGACTGGCGTACCTGGTCATGGAGTTCGTCAAGGGCAAGACGCTCCGGGACCTGCTGAACGAGCGCCAACGGCTTGACCCGCAGGATGCGCTCGCAGTCATGGAGCAGATGCTCGCCGCGATCGCAGCAGCGCACCGGTCAGGCCTGGTCCACCGGGACGTGAAGCCGGAAAACGTCCTGGTGTCCGAGGCGCCGGGCGGCTCGGCCAGCCTGGTCGACAGCGTCGTCAAGGTCGCCGACTTCGGCCTGGCCCAGGCCGTCGAGGCCAGTGCCGCTGGCGACGGGCAGCTGATGGCAACAGCGGCGTACGTCGCTCCGGAGCTGGTGTCCCAGGGCCACGCGGATCCCCGCACCGATGTCTATTCCGCTGGCATCGTCCTGTTCGAGATGCTGACCGGCAGGGTGCCGTACGAGGCAGCGAACGTCGTCGAGGTCGCGTGGAAGCACGTCCAGGAGGACGTTCCGCCACCCTCCGGCTTTGTCTCGGGGCTCCCTCCCCTGATCGATCACCTGGTCGCCCACGCGACCAGCCGCAATCCGGCCAGCCGGCCAACGGACGCCGGCGCGATGTACGCGGAGATCCAGGTCGTCCGGGAGGAGCTGGGCCCGACGCTGGCAAGGTCGCAAGCGGCAGGCCAGCAGACCATGATGGTCCCCCCGATCGACGCCCAGTCCCAGACGACTATGCTGCCGCCCGTCGCCGGCCCGGGCGGGCCTGGCAGCCAGCACGGGGCACAGCGACCGCCGTGGGCGAGGCTTCCGGAGCCACGGCACAGTCAGCACAGCACGCCCGTCGCACACCGGCGGTCGGCCCGGACCTTCGAAAGCTCCGCGAGCCGAGGTGCTGGCGGCAGGCGATCCGCCGGGGTCCCTGGCCGGACCGCAGCCGAAACGATCGGCCCCCTTCTCACAAAGATCAACAAGGATCCGAAAGTCAGAATCGCCACCATCTCCGTCATCGCCGTCGCCGGGCTGCTCCTGGCATTCGGCATCTGGTGGATGGGAGTCGGCCGATACACGACTGCCCCGATCCTGACCGGCCTTCCCAAGGACCAGGCCATCACCCAGTGCGAGCGGGCCGGGTTCACCATCCGGTTCGGGACGGCGGAGTTCGACGAACGCGCGGCGAAAGACACCGTCCTGAGGCAACAACCGGCGGCCGGAGCCAGGACCGTCTCCGGAGGCACGATCATGGTCGTGCTGTCCAAGGGCGCGGAACGCTACGAGCTGCCGGACGTCAGCGGCAAGACCTTCGAAGCGGCTCAGCAGGAACTGGCCCAGATCAAGCTGACCGTGACCCGCACCGAGGTGTACGACGACAACATCCCAGCGGGGAGCGTCGTCGCGACCGAGCCTGCGGCCGGCTCGGCGATCAAGCCGGGAGAGACGGTGACCGTCCAGGTCAGCAAGGGCCGGGCGCCGATCAGCGTACCCAGTGTCATCGGCCTGAACGTCAATCAGGCCCGGCAGGAGCTCACGAAGCTCGGGCTGACCGTGCAGGTCCAGCAGCAGGACGGAACGCAGCCGAAGGATCAGGTCATCTCGCAGGACCCGGTCGAGGGCGCTGGCGTCGAGCAGGGTGCCAATGTCACCCTGTTCGTCAGCAACGGCCCCCCGAAGATCACCATCCCAGACGTCACTGGTCTGAGCGCCGACGACGCGACCAAGCAACTCCAGGCACTCGGCCTCCAGGTACAGGTCATGGGCGGGGGTACGGTGCGCATGCAGGACCCCGGGGCCGGCTCCCAGGTCGAGCCGGGCAGCCAGGTCCGCCTGGTCGCGTTCGGTTAGGGCCATCCCCCGGCTCCGGGTGGCATCATCGTTCGGCTGCCACCA
>JAFGOK010000040.1 GCA_016926535.1 Micromonosporaceae bacterium
GACACCACGAGGAACGTACTGATCGACATGAAGCTTGCATCGCCGGCAGCAGGCGACCGTAGTGAATCCGCGAAACCGGTGACTGCGTCACCTGGACTCACCAACTGTCCTGATCAGTTGCCGGTGGCGCAGCCCGGCCCGATTACGGTGCCACGAAGTGACAGGCGGTAGCCCTCGACCTCCCCGTCCACCAGTGGGCGCACCTCGGCGATGGTCGCCGGGGTGGCACTGTGCTCGACGGTGTAGGCGACCACTGCCGTTTCGATCGTCCGGCAGGTCGCCCGGTCGGCGGTCCGGGTCGCCTCCCCCGTCAGGGCGGGAACGTCGAGTGCCACAGCCGCGCCGGTGGCCGCACCAGAGGCGATGACGAGAGCCACCGTGAGTTCGGTCAGCGTTATCACGTCAACCTTTCGCGGTCGGTCCGGGCCGAGCGTGTTGATCCAAGCGTGTTGATCTAAGCATGTTGATCCAATCGGGAGCCCTGCCTGACCGATGCTGCGGCTCCTAGCGGGCGATCACCATATCGCACCAGGTCAGCACCTGAAAGCTAGCCATTCGGGTGGCTGGCAGCCTCTGAGCGGCTATTCGGACGAAGGCGACGGCCGCCTGGTATCCCGGGCGTCGTTGTCCCGGCCGAAAAGCATCCGCAAAGCCCGAGCCGCAGGCGATCCACAGTGGCTCGTACACCACGAGGAAAGGTTTGTACGATACGAGGAACAACGCGAAAGTGACCGCCGAATAGGTAAACGGCCTCGATCTCGCGTCGCATCCGAGCCACGTTGTCTGGACGTTGGGAATTCAGTAATTGCCGATTGGCGGCGTTGAAGGTGACTGTGTGGAGTCCGGCTGGTCTACACCATCGGGGCGATCCGGCCATGATCTGCCGGATGAGGTAGACCTCCGCAACGTTATGTCAAGTCGTCCATGATTGAGCGTGTCCGAACCTCGTTCGCGCGGGTGGAACGGGACTGACAAGAAGTCGGTCGATGCCACAGGGCATGTCAAGACCAAAATCAGATCTGGTTTGACGGAGACGATTACGATCGCCGGCATCGATGACGATTCGGTCACAACAGATACGGTCTTGCCCTGTTCACGCCAGCCACGGTGCTCAACCGTCTGGTCGACGCCCTGGTCCGCTACCAGAATGCGGGCCAGTGCGCCGGGCTTCACGACTCCGTTTGGCAAGGGACAAAGCCTCCGGCAGACTGATCAGATGGCTGATCCGATACCGAGGTCACGGCCTCACCTGTCTTCTGATAGGCACCCGGTTCGGGCGTTTCCCAACGGAGTCGTTCACGGAGGGGCAGACGTCAAGGTGATCATCACTCGTTCGGGTGTTGTTGAGTTGAGAGCGTGAAGACGGTGGTCTGGTGCCGGTGAGGGGCCCATCATGGATCGATGGCTCCATCAATCGTCGTCGCGATGATCACTGGTGTGACCGGAGTCGTTGTCGCGTCGGTGACCGCCGCGTTTACCGCTGTCCAGAACAGACGGACCCGCGTTGCGCAGCAAGAACTGGAGGAGCAGAAGGCTCAGATCCGTCGACTCGAGCTCGCTGAGCGGCAGCGCCACGACGACGAGCGGACTTTTGACCGGTATCGGGAGCCCCTGCTGCTTGTCGCGAATGATCTTGGTGGTCGAATCGACAGTATTCGTACTGGCGGATTGCTGGGTCTGATGGGGATGTCGGATCGTCGCGATGCGCTGATTCTTCGCGGAACTGCGTTCCGGGTGGCTCAGTACTTCGCGATAGTGGAATTGCTGTATCCGAAACTGGGATCGACTCTGGCCAGGGTCGACGCTGAAACGCAGGAGGTCGCGGGGATTCTGGGGCGGATCGGGCGGACCTTCGCCACCGATAGCCTCGACCAGTCCGGATCGGATGGTCCTTGCTTCATGCTGTGGAGAGAGGAGCAGCGCGCCATCGGCGGCCTTATGCTCGCTCAGATGCTCTCCCAGCCTACCGAAGGCCAGTTGTCGTGTCTGGGGTACGCCTCGTTTCTCGACCGGTACGACCGCGACTTCGAGCCCTGGCTGGGCGCATTCGTCGAAGATCTCCAACTACCAGGAGTTGTCAGCAGTGCCCGTTTCGCTGCGTTGCAGAAGCTTCTGGCCAGCCTAGTCGTGCGTCTCGACACGAAACGAGCGTTTGTCGAATTCGATGGAGCCGGCCGGGTGGTCGGTCCCAGCTGGATCGCTCGCGAATCCTCGACGTCGTAGGGCAGTCGTCGGTGTGCTCCGTGCCCTCAGCGAACGTTGCACGAGCGTGCCAGCACAGGTCAGCGTTGTCGGCTTCGACGACCTTCCCGACGCGAGTCCCTACTAGCCCTCGCTGACCACTGCGCACCAGGATTTCGCCGCCGTCGGCCAGCACTGCGTGCAGACCCTGCTACGGCAGATCCGGGACCTGGCAGCCCAGGTTTGTCTTGACAGACGCGTGACGATGGCGTAATCATCGAGACGCTTTATCGCCATGCATCGATGATCTCGCCGAAGGTGGCACTCTCAAGCCTCGCTACGAAGGGAGATATCAGCGGACGGTGATGTTTACGTAAACATCGTCCCTCATCAGGTCATATCTGGCCGGACCCGCCATGGTGTCGATCCCGGCGTCACAACAGCACGAGCTTTTGGAGTCCACGTGAAACTAACCCGGTTCCGGACCAGACTCGCGATCCTTTTCGCGGTGGTCATCGCCACGCCCCTACTGGTCATCACGCATGACGCTGCTGCGGCTACGAACAGCTTCCGAGGGGTGAACTGGGCTGATGAGCGGGACAACTACGTCAACGGGTGGGTCATCCCGACCGGCCTGACCGCATCCGACAGCTACTCGACCGTCAAGACCAAGGCCGACGGCATCCTCAGCGGATTTCAGGATCTGCTGGGCGCGAACACAGTGCGGTTACCAATCAACCCGGAGAGCGTCAACTCCAACTGGTGGGGAGCGTACAAGGGCACCGTCGACTCCGCGCTGAACCACGGGATGAACGTCATCCTGAGCTTCTGGGCAGAATCCAACTCGTACGGAACCATCCCCAACCTCAGCGCCTGGAACACGATGTGGGACACGGTCACGTCTGACTACGGCGGCAACGGCAGGGTCTACTTCGAACCGATGAACGAGCCCTACGGCTACAGCCTCAGCTCGTGGGTGTCGGTCTGCGGCGATTGGCTCTCCCGGCACTCCACCATTCCTCGTGGCAGGGTGATCATCAGCGGGACCGGTTACAACGACAACGTGACCGGCGTCGGCGCGGCCAGCCAGCTCAACGGCACACTGCTGTCTCTGCATTTCTACGGATACTGGGCCTCGGACACGACGACCTCCGCGTGGACGACGAACCTGCGCAACCGGATCGGTTCGTACGCCTCCCGCACCATCATCGACGAGGCAGGCGCGCCGATGACCACGGGACTCACCTACACCGACGCGTCAAACCAGAACACCCAGTACACCGCCTACTTCGGCGCGACCACGGACTTCACCCGAGCCAACCAGATGGGTGTCGTGTACTGGCCCGGCCTGCGCTCCGGCGACAGCTACTCCATCACCCGGCAGAGCGGCAGCGGCCTCGCGGTGAACAACGCCTCTGGAGTCGCGCAGCTGCGTTGGGGCTGGGGCCTGTAGCCGTCGATGGGCACGGTCCAGTAATCCACGACGACGACCAACGACCCGTTCCCACACACTCGACGGAGACAACATGAAGGCCTGTGCCGCTCAACTCCCCACCCAAGTCCGCTGGCTGGCTGCGCTGATCGGCGTCCTCGCCGTGCTGCTCAGCGGTCTCATGCTTCCCCGGCCAGCCAGCGCGGCCACCGCGCTGGTGTACGCGACGTTCAAGGGCGACGCCGCCGCCGATGAGGAATTGTGGATGTACCAATCCACCAACGGCGGCACCAGCTACAGCGTGCTGGCAGACACCAACTTCCGCGGCCCGACCGGAGTGCTACGCGACCCCAGCATCCTCAAATACAACGGCCGCTACTACATCGCCTACACCGTTGCGTCCTGGACAACCAACTCCACATACTTCAACATCGCTTCCAGTACCAATCTCATCACCTGGACCAACATCGCGAGCATCAACTCCGGCATCGCCAACACGAAATACACCTGGGCACCCGAGTTCTACGTCGAGGGCAGCACAGTCCGGATCATCACGAGCGTTGCCGCAACCACCTGCTCGGGGTGCTTCCGGCCGTACGTGTACACCGCGCAGAACGCCGCGCTGACCTCCTGGAGCGGTCCCGCGCAGATGTGGGGGCTGGGCACCAACCACATCGACACCTTCGTCGTCAAGTCCGGCAGTACCTGGCACGCCTTCACGAAGGACGAAACGGCGAAGTACATCGAGCACTGGACGACCACATCGAGCCTCACCAGCGGTTGGGTCAACAAGGGCACGCTGTGGAGCTCCGGCTACGAAGGCCCATCACTGGTCCGGTTGGATGACGGCACATGGCGTATTTACGTCGACAAATACAGCACCAGCGGCGGCGTCTACACGGCGACGAGCTCAGACCTCACCACCTGGACCAGCCTGAGCGCGATCACCTGCTCCGGTTGCCGGCACGGCACCGCGATCAACAAGTAGCCCCGTCCATCGACAACGACAACGAACGTGCCGCGTGACGTGCAACACGACAACGAACGTGCCGCGTGACGTGCAACACGACAACGAACGTGCCGCGTGACGTGCAACGCTACAGCCCGTGGCCGCCGGCCAAGTCCCGCTGGCCGGCGGCCACGGGCTGTAGCGTCGAGGGCCGACCTCGTGCTTTGGCCGGTCGCAGTCGAACCCGCCTTCAGGGCGTATGTCCACGGCAAGCCTTCGGCCGGTCTGGGTGGTACCGGTCACGGCAAGGATCACAACCCGGTCGGGTGGCACATCGGAGTTGCCGCCTCCCGGTTTCGTAGCGCCTGCAGGACCTCGTGAGGCTCGATTCCTCGCTTAGCGATCATCGCCAGAGCGGACGCGAGCCATCGGTGCGGCACGGTCCGACCGTACCGAGCTATTCGGGCTGCGCGTTCCCAGTGTCCCGGCACGGCCCGATCGGCAACCTCGGCCGGCCCGGCGCATCGAGCAGAACAGGATCACCGTGTCCTGCATCGCACCCGCGAAGATCACGCCGACGATAATCCAGATCGCGTCGCCCGGACACGGTCCGGGACTACGAGTGCGCCAAGCCCCGCTCGGCCCCGCTCGGCCCCGCTCGGTCCCGCTCGGCCCCGTCCCGGCGAAGTCGCCGGATCGACGATTCCGCTGGCGCTGGCAGCCGGTTTTTGGGGGGTTTCATCTCATTCACGTCTTGATCCTCTGGGATCAACCGTTCGACGAACTCCGCGTTGTGCGGCGGGCGGTTGTCGCATCGCTCATACTGGCGAAGGCTGTGCTGATATTTCTGTTGAATGAGGATATTTCTCTACGATTATCGGGGAGGCGGCAGTTGAGGTACCCATCTCGCGGGAAAACAATGTCATCGCTTGGGCTCGCCGTGTCCACCCTTGCCCTTGCCGGGGTGGCGGGCTGCGAAAGCGGGGACTCGAAGGCGGATTCTGAGGCCAGCGCAACAAGCGCACTGCCCTCGGCCACCGACACCGTGTGGCTGTGTCGTCCTGGCATGGCGGACAACCCCTGCCTGGCGTCCCTGGACGTCACCACGGTGCGGGCAGACGGTTCGACCACGATCACGACGCAGGCGACCCCGACGACCAGTTCGGCAGTCGACTGCTTCTATGTGTACCCAACCGTCAGCAAGCAGACCACGATGAACGCCGACCTGACCATTGAAGTGGACGAGACCGCCGCGGCCTTCGGCCAGGCATCACGTTTTTCGCAGTCCTGCAACGTTTGGGCCCCGATGTACCGGCAAGGGACCCTGGCAGCCCTGGCGAAGGGAATGCCTCTCGACCCCGATGTGATGAACACGGCTTACCAGAGCCTTCTATCTGGTTGGCAGGACTACCTGGCCCACCATAACCAGGGGCGTCCCCTCATCTTCATCGGGCACTCGCAGGGTGCGTCCATGCTGATGCAGCTGCTGAGTAGCCAGGTCGACGAGAACGAGGCGCTGCGCCGCCAGATGGTCTCTGCGATCCTGCTCGGTGGCAACGTCGAGGTCCCAACCGTCGCCGGGGGTGCCGGGACCTTCAAGAACATCCCCGCCTGCCGTTACGCGGAGCAGACCGGCTGCGTCATCGCGTACTCGACATATCCGGGCCAGCCCCCGGAGGACAGCGGCTTCGGGCGGCCGGGCAAGGGCATCAGCAAGGGCCAGGACGAGCAGACGATCCGGTCCACACAGGTTCTCTGTGTCAACCCGGCGGCCCTGAGCGGTGGGACGGCCAGCGCGGACTCCTACTTCCCAACGGCAGCCTTCCCCACCCCCGGCACGACCGTGACCACGCCCTGGATCGGGTATCCCGGGCGCTACACCATCACCTGTAAAAGCGCTGGCGACGCGACATGGCTCGAAGCCGCCGCCGTGCCCGGCGATGCCCGGCAGTCGCTCGTGGAGAAGGATCCCAAGTGGGGTTTCCACTCCTACGACGTGTTCCTGCCGCTGGGCGATCTCATTCGAGCCGTCCAGAATCAAATGAAAGCCTATGAAATCACGAAGTGAGCCATTTCGGGTAAAGCTTTGACCACCGAGCGTTGCATCAGAAATGGCCAGCGGGGTTCCAGAACCGCAGCACGTTCGTTCTGTTGCGCCGAGCGCTTCGTACTCACCGCCCGCACCGAGATCACCGATCGGATGCTCATCTTCGGCGAACGCCACCTGCGCCCCGTACTCGGTGCATGCGCGCGCCATTACAGCGGATGGCGAAGGCGAAACGTCCCAAGCGTTCCCGGCGGCGGCGCGGGCAGTTGCGGCGCGGCCCACATGCGGCCCACGTCCGCCCCACAAAGATCCAGGCCGTATAGTTATCGAACTATACGGCCTGATCGGCGATGGTGCGCCGCCAGGGACTCGAACCCCGAACCCGCGGATTAAGAGTTGGCGACCATCGATATCGTCGAATAACGCGCGGCACCAGTTGGCGCCGTTTTCTATTGTCCTGTCCCGGTCATCAACCCCGACCCGTGTCGGATGCTGCCGCCGGTTGTCGCCCCGTGCCGAATCCGTCGATCACACATGGATCACACATGGATCACACATTCGTGCGGCCCCACGTGGTTCACGCGGCGGTGGTCTTGGGGGTGAATCGCACGGCCAGTTCGACGTCGAGGGCTCGGGCCAGGCGTTCCA
>JAFGOK010000319.1 GCA_016926535.1 Micromonosporaceae bacterium
ACCCGCACCGTGTTGTTGGCGTTCTGGTACTGGACGCTGATGATGTCCTTGCCGCCAAGGTCCATGTCGAAGCCGGCGTCCCTGAGCGCCCGGATCTTCTCCTCCTCGCGTGCCTTGGCCGTGATGAACTCCTCGATGTCGGGATGATCAACATCGAGAATAACCATTTTGGCTGCCCGCCGGGTCGCGCCCCCGCTCTTGATGGTCCCGGCGCTGGCATCAGCGCCCCGCATGAAACTCACCGGGCCGGAGGCCGTCCCCCCGCTGGAAAGCAGCTCCCGGGAAGAGCGGATCTTCGAGAGGTTGACCCCGGCGCCGGACCCACCCTTGAAGACCAGCCCTTCTTCCTTGTACCAGTCGAGGATCGAGTCCATCGAGTCGTCGACCGAGAGGATGAAGCAGGCGGACACCTGCTGCGGGGACTGCGTCCCGACGTTGAACCACACCGGGGAGTTGTAGCTGTACACCTGGTGCAGCAGCATCCAGGTCAGCTCCGCCGCGAATACCTCTGCGTCGGCCGGGCTGGCGAAGTAGCCGTTACGCTCCCCGGTGATCCGGTAGCACGCCACCACCCGATCGATGAGCTGGCGCAGGCTGTGCTCCCGCTGCGGGGTTCCGCACGCACCTCTGAAGTACTTGCTGGTCACGATGTTCGTGGCGTTGACGCTCCAGAAATCGGGGAACTCGACCCCACGCTGCTCGAAGTTGACCGTTCCGTCGCGCCAATTGGTCATCACAACGTCCCGGTGCTCCCAGACCACCTCGTCGTACGGATGGACGCCCTCGGCCGTCCAGACCCGCTCGATTCGCAGTCCCCTGGCCGGCGCCCCGACGCCGTCCCCCGATCCCCGCTTCGCGCCAGCCCCATTGTTGCTGGCCCCGTTGCTGCCAGCCCCGTTGCTGCCAGCCCCGTTGCTGCTGGCCCCGCTGCTACTCATGGTGGCGATCGCCTCCCCCGCCATGGTGTCCTTCCCCCTTGATGTCGGCCGGCTCGCACCGGATCTCTGCTGCCTGACCCCCGCCGCCCTGCCCGCAGTCCGCCTCCCTGCCGCAGGCGTTCGTTCACTTCGTGGTTCGCCCGGCACGCTGGTCCGCCTCCCCGCCCTCGTCGCTCTTCGCTGCCCGGAGTTCGGCGATTTCCCGCTCGAAATCCCCGAGCGAGTCAAACGAGCGATACACACTCGCGAAACGCAGGTACGCCACCTCATCGAGGTTGCGCAGCGGCCCGAGGATGGCCAGGCCGACGTCGTGACTCGGTATCTCGGCAACCCCCCTGGCCCGGATCGTCTCCTCGACCTTCTGCGCGAGCACCGCGATCGCGTCGTCGTCGACCGGCCGCCCCTGGCAGGCCTTCCTCACGCCAGACATGATCTTGATCCGGCTGAACGGCTCTGTAACACCGCTCCGCTTGACCACCGCGAGCACAGCTTCCTCGACGGTCGTGAATCGACGCCCGCATTCCGGGCAGGCCCGCCTGCGACGGATGATTTGCCCGTCTTCCGCCTCCCGCGAGTCAACGACTCGCGAGTCCGAATGCCGGCAATACGGACAACGCACCGTGTTCCTCCCTCGCGATGGACGCCTGCGGCCCACCGCCGGATCCCCCCTGCTGTCCGGCGATCAACCCCAACTTGTTGATGGCCCGGACCATCCTAACCACTAGATGTTGGGGTCGCCGGCGGGCCCCATCAACGTACCCGAAAGCCTGAACCGCAATCGGGCCAGCCCTCGACTGGCGTGTCGGGCATCACCGAGACACTCGGTCACCTGACGACCAGACGGCATCCCCTGGCAAGTCAAGACGACACACGGCACTCTCGTAGTACAGATGTTTGAAACAGTCCCCGAACGACGATACGGTCAAGCCTCACCATCATCAGCGAACAGCGCCACAGAGCGGGAGACCAACGTGTCAGCCGACAACCACAAGATGGCACCGGCCGGAGAGCCCATCCCCGCGGCGCGAGGCCGTCGCCCGCAGCGGCGCACCGACGCACCCCGGACGGTGCGCGCGCTGGCGACGCCAACGAGAGCCGCCCCGGGCGCTGGGACCGACCCGCTGACCGCGCGGCAGCGCGAGATCCTCACCTTCATCCGCACTGCGGTCCAGCGCAACGGCTACCCGCCGAGCGTTCGGGAGATCGGCGAAGCCGTCGGGCTGGTCTCGCCGTCCAGCGTCGCCTACCAGCTCAAGGAGCTGGAGGGCAAGGGATTCATCCGCAGGGATCCCAACCGCCCCCGGGCGGTCGACATCCGGGTGCCTGGTGGGCTCGTCGAATCAGACGAGGAGGAGGCCACCCAGGCGGCCCATCCCACTGCGGCATACGTCCCGGTGCTCGGTCGGATCGCCGCCGGTGGGCCGATCCTCGCCGAGCAGTCCTGCGAGGAGGTCTTCCCGCTGCCCAGAGAGCTGGTTGGGGAAGGGACGCTGTTCGTGCTCCAGGTCAAGGGACAGTCAATGATCGACGCCGCCATCTGTGACGGTGACTGGGTCGTCGTCCGCCAGCAGCCCTCCGCGGACACCGGCGACATCGTTGCCGCGATGATCGACGGCGAGGCGACGGTCAAGACCTACCGCAGGCGCGACGGCCACGTCCTCCTCATGCCAAGCAACCCTGCGTTCGATCCCATTCCTGGGGACGAGGCGACCATTCTTGGCAAGGTCGTCTCGGTCCTCCGCCGCATCTGATCAGCTCCATCCGGCACCGGGAGCCTGACTGAAGCCATCGTTGTGGCTCTCGCGACCGTCACGACGCCCCCGCGGGGCGTCGTATGACCAGTCATCCGCGTACTCCTCCGGGGAGTCGTCCCAGGCCCCGGCCCGCTGCTTGGAGCTAGCGCGAGGTTGGGGTTCCGGAGCCGGCTGCTGGTCCGCCGGCCTGCCGTACACGGTGCCGCTACTCGGCTTGCGGGACGGCTCGTAGGCCCGGTTGACCGCCTGGCTGTCCAACCCGGGGTCCGACTCTCCCTCGCTTGAGGAGACCGTGGCCTTGGCCGTGGCCTTGGCCGTGGCCTTGGCCGTGCTCTTCCCGACAGCGGTGCCAGCCGACGCGGTCCCCTTGGCCCGCACCGTCGCCGTCCGCTGAAGCTGGCGGGAACGGCGGATCCCGAAGACCCCGACGACCACCAGCACCAGGCCGAACATCCCGACAGCGCCGACGGCGTAGACCAGGTCCTCGAAAGCCAGGTCATCCATCCAGGAGCCTCCGCTGTCTCCCTTGCCTGCCGACCCCTGCTTGGTCGGACTTGCCGCGACCGTGGAGGCGGGGGTGTACCGCAGAATCGTCACCTTGGTCGAGGACGACTCGATATCACCGACAGTCAGGAAATACTTGCCGTCCGCACTGTAGGAGATCGCCTCGCCCTGCATCTCGTTCGGAAGCGGAGTGACCCTTGGCGTGCTCTTGGTGATCGCCTTGACAATGTCTCCGTCCGGGACATCCCACTCGAACGCATCGGCGTACGTACGCAGCACGACTCTCTTCCGGTCTGGTGACATCGCGGCGCCCGTGATCATCCCCCGCCCGACGATGCCCAGCGGCGTTGGCGTCTCCGTCTTCGGCGGGGTGAACTGCCCGACCTTCTTCAGCGCAACACCTGCGGTGTTGTTGCTCTGGATCGGAGCCGCCGGGATATAGAGGTCGGCGGCGGTACCGTATTTCTTGGAAGAAGTTGATTCGTCCTGTTTCGTGATGATAATCGGTGTGCCGTCATCGGCAATGAGCAGGGCCTCCGCGTCGTGGGGTGGATCCGGATAGACGAACCTGTGGATCACCGGCTTCTTCCCGCTCCCAGCCGCGAGGCTCCACAGCGCGATCGTCGACCGCCGTTTCGTCGATCCCCCGGTCTGCGGCGGGTTGTCGCCGGTGTCGGCGATCCACAATGTCCCATCCGACCCCTGCGCCAGGTCCTCGGGGTCATACGGGTCTGCGGGGTACGTAACCGGCGTGCCCTTGGCCTTGCACCCCTTGTCGAACGTGAAGATCTTGGTATTTGACCTCGTCGCCTGGGAGTCGTTGATCGCGACGTACCCCGTGCTGGTGGCGATCAGCCCGGACAGCCCATACGCATGTGTCGTGATGGTGCAGACGGCAGTCCCCTGCGTCGCCGCCGCCCCGGCCGTTGTCGCGTTTGCCCCGGCCGAGGGGGAAGCAGAAGGTCCCGCGAACGCCGGCGCTCCGGCCGCCCCGCTCACAGCGAGCAGGCCAGACACAAGACCAAGGGCAAGGGCAGGCGGGGATGAAGCCACCGCGGAAACGAACCGAACACACCGCATGCGGCAAGTCTTGCAGAGTCAACCTTCTGACGGGGGTACGCCCTCCGGGAATGCACTGGGGGACCCCACAGAGTTTCCCTATAGGTCCCCCAGAGGGAGCGCCCTACCGCACGTACTCCGCCAGCGCCGCCGCGAGCGAATCGTCGACCATCGCCCGGATACTCGTGCCCTCCGGCGTGTGCTCCTCGGTCAGCATCTCGCCAGTGGAGTGCACCCTTGAAACCAGGTCACCGCGTTCATATGGGACCAGAGCCAGCACCTCTCTGGCGGGCACGGGAAGCCGCTCCTCGATCACTGCCCGCAGCCGCTCGAACCCGAGTCCGGTACGGGCGGAGACGCCAACCGCGTCCGGCCACAACCGCTCCAGCCGTGCCAGGACGTCTTTGTCCGCTGCATCCGATTTGTTGATGACCAGCAGTTCCGGGACGGCATCGGCCCCCACCTCCGCCAGCACCTCGCGAACCGCGCGGACCTGTGCCTCCGGGTCGGGATGGGAACCATCGACAATGTGCACGACGAGATCGGCTTCGGCGACCTCCTCCAGGGTCGACCGGAAAGCCTCGACCAGCTGGTGCGGTAGATGCCGCACGAAACCGACGGTGTCCGACAAGGTGTAGATCCGGCCGTCCGCGGTCCGCGCCCGCCGGGTCGCCGTTTCCAGCGTCGCGAACAGCGCGTCCTCGACCAGCACCCCGGCCCCGGTCAGCCGATTGAGCACACTGGACTTCCCGGCGTTGGTGTAGCCAGCGATCACGACGTTCGGCACGCGATGGCGCCGCCGGTTCGCGCGCTTGGTCGTCCGGATCGTCGCCATGTTGGCGATCTCGCGCTTGAGCTTCGCGATCCGGGTCCGGATCCGGCGCCGGTCGGTCTCCAGCTTGGTCTCGCCCGGACCGCGCAGGCCCACCCCGCCGCTCCCGCTGGCGGAGCCGCCGGCCTGCCGGCTCATCGCCTCACCCCAGCCCCGCAGCCGAGGCAGCAGGTACTGCAACTGGGCAAGCTCGACCTGGGCCTTGCCCTCCCTGCTCCTGGCATGCTGCGCGAAGATGTCGAGGATCAGCGCGGTCCGGTCGATGACCTTGACCTTGATCTCCTGTTCGAGGGTCCTCAGCTGCGAGGGGGACAGCTCCCCGTCACAGATCACCGTGTCCGCAGCCTCGGCCAGCACGACGTCCCGCAGGTGTGCCACCTTGCCTCGCCCGACGTAGGTCGCAGGGTCAGGACGGTACCGGCGCTGGATCAGCCCGTCCAGCACCCGAGAACCCGCAGTCTGGGCCAGTGCGGCCAGTTCCGCCAGGGAGTTCTCCGCATCCTCGGCAGTGCCCTCGGTCCACACCCCGACCAGGACGACGCGCTCCAGGCGTAGCTGGCGGTACTCGACCTCGGTGATGTCGGACAGTTCCGTCGAAAGGCCCTCAACCCGGCGCAGCGCCTGCCGCTCCTCCAGCTCGAAGTCGCCGGCTGTCACCCCAGGCCCACCGTCGAAGCCCCCCTCGGACTCCTCGAACTCCGTCAACGGGTCCGGTGTTCCACGCACAATAGTCTCCTCGGCAGCCGGCAACAGGGCGTACACCTGCCATCGTGGCACCTTCCGGGATCAGCCGCATTCGCATTCGAGCCGGACGGGCGCGGTGCCGGGCGGTGCCGGGCGGTGCCCGGGTCCGGGTCCGGCACGGCTTGTCGCCAGGTCCAGGAGCCGCGGTCCTGCGTTGACGGCAGATCCCGTAACGGTTTGCGGCGGCTGGAACCCTACGCGCCGGCCAGCGGGGCCGGAGCGCCTGCCCGGTCAGAGGAAAGGCCACCGACGGCGCCTGGGTCGAGGACACCCCCAGCGACGATCACCGCAGGCCCGGACAGCCAGCACTGCTCGCCCTCGAAGGTGACTGTCAGCCTGCCCCCTGGGACGTCGACCACGACGGTTCCGGCGGCGAGGCCGGCCTGCCCCAGCGTGACCGCGGCAACCGCGACGGCTCCGGACCCGCACGACAGCGTCTCC
>JAFGOK010000320.1 GCA_016926535.1 Micromonosporaceae bacterium
CCGGCCAGCTCGTTCCTGGCGGCCAGCGCCATCGCGGCCCGAAGGAGCGCCGGGACGTCGGAGAGCTCCGCCGGCTCATAGTCCACGATGTACGGTCGCTGCCAGGTGCAGCGACCGCCGGTGATCAGCGCAATCCGATGATCCGCACTAATGGCGTCCATAATGTACTCGCGGAAGCCCTGGCGGCCACTGCCGACCAGGAGCAGGGTTGGCCGCCGCATACCTGACCTCACTCGACCTGACCTCACTCGACCTGACCTTACTCGGACTGACCTTACTCGGACTGACCTCACTCGACCACGACCTCGATGACGCCGGCAGCGGCGCGGGCGCGGGCAGCCGCGATCGGCAGGCTCTCTCCGGTCGCCCAGAGGTAGCCGGGTTCTCCCCCCTGATTCGGCGGCGGGGTGACCCACGTCCCGGGTGCGGCCCGCAGAATGACGTCCGCGACCCCTGGGAAGCTGCGCGCGAGGTCGAGACCGTCGAACCGCAGCAGTGTTCCCGGAGTCGCCGGGTAGATGCCCAGCCCCGACGCCGCCGCGACCGGGCTGCCGGCCAGGGCAGGCTTCCGGCCGAGGGCGACGTCGATGATCGCCTCGTAGACGTCGTACGGCAGCGCGGCGCACATCATCGGGCCATACGAGCCGCCGGCCAGCCGGGGGTTGACTTCGACGATCTTCGGACCACTCGCGGTCAGTACCACCTCGATGTGCATCGGCCCGCAGCCGAACCCGAGCGCTTCTGCGATCTCGCTGGCCAAGTTGGTCAGGACCGATTCGGTACCGGCGGTGAGCGGCACCGGGAAGCCCTCTCCGAGCTCGACGAACTGCGGGGGCCTGGTCAGTGTCCGGTCGGAGACGCCGAGCAGCGTGGCACTGCCCTCCACGACGAGGACCTCCAGGCTGACCAGCGGCCCGCGCAGGTACTCCTCCAGCAGGACGAGCGGGATGGTCGAGGTCGCAAGGATGGCCGCGTAGGCCTTGCGGAGCTGCTCGACGTCCGAGACCAGGGCGACTCCCCGGCTGCCACCGTCCAGGGTCGGCTTGATGACGCACGGGTACCCGAGGGTCTCCGCGATCCGGAGCGCGTCCGTCTCCGAGGTCGCGGTCCCGGAGATCGGCGCGGGCAGGCCGGTCTCGGCGCACAGGCGGCGGAACGCATCCTTGTTCCGGGCGGTCGCGACCGCCCGCGGCGAGGCAAAGGGCACTTGAAATGCGACCGCGACGCTGGCCGCGACCTCGACCGCCGCGTCGGTGAGGCAGACCAGGCCATCAGGCGAGCAACCATCAGCCGAGCAACCATCAGCCGAGCGCCCGCCCGGGAACCTGCCCTCACCCGCGCGCACCGCTGCGACCACGGCACCTGCCCGACTCGTGTCACAGTGCAGGACCCGAACCCCTGCCAGCGCCCCGGACGGCGGTTCTGCGCGATACCGGCTCACGTCCGCGGTCGCGAAGGTCACCTCATGGCCAAGCCTGGTGGCCGCCGCGAGGACGTGCAGCCCGGAACCGGTCGTCGGAGCTTCAATGATCAAGAGATGCATGGAGATCCTTCCTTGTGCTCCATCGCCCGGAGCGTCGCAGGAACGAGGATGGTCGCCAGGAGGAACAGCCCTGCCAGGCCCGCCCATCCGGCAGCACCCGTCACGAGCACCAGGGCGACCAGGAGCGGCCCAGCGATCTCCTGGAGGGTCACCCCCAAGCTGAAGATCGACAGGTACTCGACCCGGCGCGCCGTCGGTGCGAAGCGGTAGGACAGCTCCCATCCCCCGACCGACTGCCACAGCTCTCCGGCGGTCAGCGCGACGGTCGCTGCCACCAGCGCAACGATCGCCAGGGTCCGGTCGCAGAGCCCGGCCAGGCCCATCGCGGCGCAGCACAGCATGAGCGAGCAGCCTGCCCGGCGCAGGGACCGCCGGCCGAAGCGCGGATCGGAGCTGCCCCGGGCGAACGGCACCTGGAACACGACGGCCAGCACGGTGTTCAACGTGGTCAGCAGCGGGATGATGGCCGCGGTCGCCGCCGTTCCCTTGACCGTCCAGAGGGGAATGGCAACTGAGAGCAAGGTCATGTGCAGGGACAGCGCACCGTTGAGCGCGGTCAAATTGAGATACCGCCAGTCGGAGAAGCCTCGCAGATACGCCATCGGGTTACCGCTTCGCCGCGGTCGGTCAGCGGGGCCCGCCGGCTCCTCCGGGACGGTCAGGCGCAGCAGGAGCAGCACCGCCAGCACGAAGGAGAGCGAGTCCAGGAGCATGATCGAGCGGAACACCCACACGTCGTTCGAGGCCAGGACCGGGGTGGTGAGCAGCGCCCCAATGGAAAACCCGACATTTCGGACTGACCGGACGGCCGCCATGGTGCGCGTCCGGTCCGCCTCTCCGACCGCGGCGGCGATGACCGCCTGATTGGCCGCCGGAACGACGCGCTCCGCCAGAACGAGGCAGGACGAGACAGCGGTGAAGGCCACCCACCCTTGGGTGAAGGCCAGAGCGACCAGCCAAGCCGCCCGCCAGGACTGGAGCAGCACCAGCATCCGCTTGGTGCCGACCCGGTCGGCCACCACCCCCAGCGGGACGGTACCGAGGAAGCCGACAGCTCCGGCCACCGCCAGCCCGACGCCCACCTGCGACGCGGACAGCCCGATCACCCGGATGAAGAACACCGCCGATCCAGCCAGGAACAGGCCGGTCCCGATCGAATCGACCAGCGCGATGAAGGCGAAGGTGCGACCCGCTGGGGTCGCCGGAACATAGGACCGCAGGCCGCGACCAGCCAGTGACCGGCCGCGGCGGGTTCGATCGGCTGCGGCGGGCTGCGCGCGGCCCATGTCAGGCCGGCGGTTCGGTCTCGACGGCAATCGTCTCGGCTGCCCGTGCCGCCAGCTCACCCGCCTCGGCAGCCGTCCGGGCCGTGGCGATCACCGAGCCGATGCGGTCCCAGGAGGAGTTCGTCGCTGGGACGGTAGCACCCAGAGCGGTCGACACCGTCACCTCCCGTACCCCAGGCAGTGCCCTGGCCTCGTCAACCCCGGTCACCGCCGAGACCACCCCGGGTCGAGCGGTCAGGAACCGGATCGCGGCTCCGCCGCGCGCGGCGGGGGGCGTCGCTGGCTGGCCGCCGCCCAGCACCGCCAGCAGGTCGGCGAGGATCGATCCCCCGTAGGCCAGATCGATCAGCGTATCGATGCAGTCGCCTGGCAGCCTGGCCGCACACTCCACCAGGTGCGGCTGGGTGCCGTTGCGCAGGATCCACTCCGCGTGCAGCACGCCGGAACCGAAGCCGGTCACGGTGATCAGATCAGCCATCGCCGAGGCAAGACGCCTGCTCACGGCGTCGGGAAGGGGTGCGGGAACGGTGTGGCCGAGCTCAACCGGCCTCGGGCCGGGCTGGACCAGCTTCGCCGTGATGTTGCTGAAAACCGGCCGGCCACGATCGACCAGGCACTCGACACTGACCTCTGGCCCGTCCAGGCGTTCCTCCACCAGGAACCCCATCGGCATCGCCCCCCGGGCGAGCATCCGGGGCTCGTCGACGAGCCGGGTGGCCTCCCAGGCCGCGGCGAGGTCGTCGTCCGGGCCGAGGAGCTGCACCCCGAGACTGGCCTGGCGATTGGTCGGTTTCAGCACGCACCGGCCGCCGAACCGATCACGGAACGCGGCGACCTCCC
>JAFGOK010000321.1 GCA_016926535.1 Micromonosporaceae bacterium
CCGCACGCCAGCGCGACAGGCACGCAGGGCCTTCAGGTGACCGGTGGGGACTACGTCAACGGCGACAAGATCGGCGGCGACAAGATCGGCGGCAGCGTCTACCACTTCGGAAGTTCTCAATGACTGCACCCGGCTCGTCCCAGCCCGGACAGCCGGGCACACCGCAAGGTGGCGGAGGCGACGAAGCCCGAGGCAGCCAAAACCCCGGTTCGGGCAGCGCCTCGCCATCACCTGGCGGGGTCGTCGGCGGACAGCCAGGAAGCGACGCGCTCACCCCGGGCGGTCCCGCCTCAACCAACGACGGGCAGCCGGAGGGTCAGGGCAATCCGTACGACGCGAACGCCCTGCCGGCCGATGTCACGACTCTCGACACCACAACCCTCGACACCACGACTCTCGACACCACGACCCTCCCGCTACACGAGGCGGTCGACCCGCAGCGCCGGGCGAGCCTGCTGCGCGAGGCCACCGACAAGCTCTACGGCGATCGCGTCGGCGCGGACAAGGTCGGTGGCGACAAGATTGGCGGCGACAAGTACGTCACCATTCATGATGGCCGCGAGCGGGTTCGTCTTCCGCGGCTTGGCAGCGCGCTGGCGGACATGGTGCGGCGGGCGTTCGTCACCCCCGCAGAGTGGTCCCGGGTCGTCACGGAACGCAACGGCCAGCGCATCGTCGTCCTGCGGGCAGACCCGAGCCAGGGCAAGTCCGCCGCTGCGATCCGACTGCTCCAGACGCCGCCGGACCGGCCGATCTACCACCTGGACCGCACCATCGGGCTGACGACCCTGGCCGCGACGCTGGAGAGCGTCGCGAGGAGCAACGACCCGTTACCGAGGGGCGCCGGGTTCCTGCTGCAGGAACCAAGCGAGTGGGACACCACCGAGGGGTGGATGCTGCAGCAGGTCGAGGCCGCCCTGGACCCGATCGACGCGCAATTGGTGCTGACCATCGACCGCAGCGCCAGCGTGGCTGACCAGGATATTCGCAGCTACATCGTGGACCTCGGCCCGGCACCCGACGCACACCAGGTCTTCGAGAGTCACCTGACCTGGCGCCTCGGCGACGCCCGGCTTTCCGCACAGGTCCGGGTCAACCCGGAGGTTGCCGCTCTGGCCAGTGAGGTACTTGTCGCGGACACGCCGCTCCAGATCGCCGCCAACCTGGCCACGATGGTCAGTCAGGCCCTCGACGGCGGGGTGGTTGACGTCGATCGCGTCCGCCAGCGAATGTCCCAGGTCGCTGCCGAGGATATCGACATCTGGTTCGACGGCCTGCCGGACCTGCCGACCCGATGTCTCGCCATCGCACTCGCGGTGCTCGATGGCATGCCCTACGAAAACGTGGTGCACGCCGCAGAACTGCTGGCCGAACGCCTCGACGGGCCGCCGCAGGTGGTCCTCGGCGCGGATGACCCGATGCTGCATCCGTGGCGGGACCCGTTCCGGCGCTGCCGCAGCGAGGTGCTGCGACTGCTTCGGGCAACCATCTGCAAGGGCATCGGGCGGGGCATGTTCGGCTCAACCCCGGTAGAGACCATGGAGTACCGCCCGGAGAGCTTCCCCCGGCAGGTACTTGAGCATGCATGGCGCCGGTTCGGGCTGCACCGCGAGTTGCTCGGCTGGCTCCGTGACCTGGCGGGCAACTCGAACGAGGAAATCCGGGCTCGGGCCGGCACCGCCCTCGGGCTGCTGTCCACCTTCGCCTTCGACTTCGTCTGGATCCACGTGCTGCGCCAGATGGCCCAAGACAAGCACAACTTCCGCAACCGCGAGGTGGTTGCCTACGCGCTGCGGGTCCCGGCCTCCGAACCGGCCCTGCGCCCGCTGGTGGACGCCGTGGTCACCGGTCTCTTCAGGAACTCTGGCCTGCCGTTCGGTCAGGCCACCGCCGCCCGGGTGTACGGCGTCAGCCTCGGCCCGCTCGGCGCCGGTGAGGCACTCGCCGCACTCGACCGGCTGGCGACGATCGACAACCGGCATATCGCAGCCAGTATCGGGGACAGTCTGGCCGATCTGGTCATGCAGGACGAGCAGCGCAATCCGGTACAAGTTTTCGGCAAGGTCTCAAGCTGGCAAAACGACCGGCGCCGGACGATCGTTGGCGAGTTCGTCTTCCTGCACCTGGCTCGCTGGCTCATCACCGAGTACACCATCAAGAACGACAACGAACCGGTGGCCAGGACGGGGACCTGGCCGACGCTGCTCCTGCTCGCCGACCAGCGCCCGGAGCTGCGCGTCGGTCTCCTGAGCATGTGGCGCTCCGTCATCAACTCCGGCAAGCTGCCAGACCCCGTGGAGCACACGCTCGCGCACTGGGCCCAGCTGGCCGAGGACGACGCTGACGTGCGCACCGCACTCAGCCGCATGCTCGCCGCCGTCGCCAGCGCGAGCGATCGCACGCACCTGCTGGTCCTGCGCCAGGTCAAGGGCTGGCGCGCGCCAGACACCCTGCAGCCCAAACCCCGCACCGCGTACGCGGTGGAGAACGCCCTGCGCCCAAGGACCGATGCCCAATGAGCCAGCCCCTCGACCCGATCCTCACCGTCACACCGGTGCAGCGCGGCCTGTTCGATCGCCCAGTCGCCACGACGCCGAACGTTGCCGTGGTCTACTCGACCGGCGCCGGCCAGGCCGTCTACCTCGGCGGTCGGCCGCTGACCTGGAAGGAGCAGACGTTCTCCTCGTACCACACCAGGTACGACGTAGACGTCAGTGACCATCGCCGCACGGTGGAACTGCGAAGCAGCCCGCTGCCGTCGCGCGGCGACTACTACTTCTTCATCGCCACCGTGGATGTGGCGTTCCGGGTGCACGACCCGGCCGAGGTGGTCCGCCGCAACATCCGAGACGCTCTGCCAGCGGTCTATGGCTTCCTCAAGAACGAGCTCCGGCTCATCACCAGGAACTTCGACATCGAGCAGTCCGCCCAGGCGGAAGAGGCGATCCGCCGCAGGTTCGCCACTCCGGCGCAACTCCCCGAGGGGATCACCGTCTTCGCTGTCTCGCCGCGCCTGTTGCCAGACGACAATGCCAGCCGCTACCTGCAGGAAAAGGTGGAGGCATCCAGACGGATCGAAACCAACGTCGAGCAGCACAAGGTCAAGGTGCAGGAGGCGCTGCAGCAGGACGAACTGGAGCGAATGCAGCAGGTGGCCAGGATCCAGGCCACTCAACTGGAGATGAGGGCGATGGGCAACCGGGAGCTCACCGTCCGGCAGATGGTGCAACTCCACCTGGCCCGCCATCCGCAGGACACCGAGAAGGTCACCGCCATGCTGATGCAGCATGAGCAGACCATGCTGGAACGTCAGGACCAGCAGGCAGTGCAGTCGACCGAGCTCACCAAGTTCCTGGTCGCGCAGCACATCTTCCAGGCCGCCGATTTGGAGCACCTGGTGCAGCCGCTCCTGCGACAGATGGGGGCGGCCCCGGCCCAGACGGCAATCCCGGCCATATCGTGGTCGCAGCCACCGGTACTACCGGCGGCTCTGGGCTCAGATCCGGGGCCGGCCCACTCCCCCGCTGTGGTGCCCGCCCAGGACAAGCCGCCAGCCGTGGTGCTGGCCCAGGATCCGGGTACCAAGGTGTGGAAGCCCGCCGACGGGGTGCAGCCGATCTATCTGGTGGTGGACGAGTCAGCCGAGGCAGCCCCGTACATCGGAGACCTGAGCAACGGGGTCCACCTCCTGCACGAGGCGTTACTGCAGGCAGGCGACATCGCCTCGGGAATCTGGCTGGCGGTGCTCGGCTTCGCCGATGAGCTGGCCACCCGCCGACCCATGGAACCGATCATGCCTGGCGCCCAGTCGCCGTGGTTCGCACCACACGGGCCAGCCGACTACGCGGCGACCTTCGAGAAGCTGCTGGACATCATCGACCAGGACATTCCGCTCCTCAAGGAGCAGCAGCCCAAGGTGCTGCGCCCGACCGTCTACCTCCTCAGCGCAAGCACCGCCGCTGACGGATCATGGACAGTCCCCTACCAGCGGCTGACCGACCGCGATGCCCACCGGTATGCCCCGAACATCGTCGCGTGCGGGTTCGGCGCCGCACCACCGAAGCTGATCGCCGAGATCGCCACCAACCCGAAATTCGGCTACATCATGGCGCCCGGCACCGACACCCACGATGCGCTCGCGCAGTACTGGCGGTCGCTGACGAGGTACATCCTGGCCGTCGGCCGGGCCCTCGTCAACGGAAACACCGATGTGACCCACGAGCCACCGGCGGGCTTCAAACTCGCCCGAGATCTCGTCTGACCTCGCCCGTCCGACTTTGTTTGTCTGACCCTTGTCCACTCGATGGCCGGCGCACGCCGGAGAAAGCACGGCTGGCATGACTGCGAACCGGGGCAATCTACTGCCCGTCTATGTCCTTGCGGATGAGTCGGGTTCGATGGGCCCGTACATCGGCAAGCTCAACGGCGGCCTCGCCTCGCTGCATGAGGCGCTGCTGGGTGAGCCCATGGCCGCCGCGAAGGTACGCTTCTCGATTCTCGGCTTCGCCGAGGACGTCCAGGAGCGGCTGTGTCTGGCGGACCTGCGCCGGGAGAGCACGTTGCCCGAACTCTTCTCCCGGGGCTACACCAACTACGGTGCGGCGTTCAACGCGTTGCGCCAGCGTCTTCCCGGGGACATCAAAGCGCTCAAGGCGGAAGGTTTTACCGTTCACCGGCCGGCGGTGTTCTTTCTCAGCGACGGTCAACCCACCGACAGCGGTTGGGAGCAGGCACACGGGCAACTGGTGGACCGCTCGGTCACTCCGGCCGCTCCCAACGTCATTGCCTGCGGTATCGGCAAGGTTCAGCCATCCACCATTCTGCAGGTCGCCACCCAGTCTGAATACGCCTTCGTCGCGATCGAAGGCGTTGATCTGGGCGCGGCGATCGCCGACTTCTGCACCGCGCTGACCAAGAGCATCGTGGAGTCTGGCCGGTCGCTCGGTTCCGCCCAGCCGGAACTGGTGGTGCAGCAGCCGGAGGGCTTCCGCATGGCGATCGATGTGGTCTGACATGAACATGTTCTGGGGTAACCGACGCGGTCACCGGCGACCGGACCAGCCCTCGCAGTACGACCATCCGGCAGACGAGGGTGCCGGGCGCGGTGCGGAAGCTCGCGATCAGGTGAGCACCGACGAGCACCCGCCCGCTGCCGGGGTCGCACCCGCAGTCGGGGTCGCACCCACTGTCGGGGTCGCACCACCGCCCCGCGGGCACCGCGCGTCCGAGGGCCGGGCGCAGGCGCCCGACAGAAGGGGCTCCTGCTGGGGCACCCCAATCGTCGGCGATCCGATCCACCGGTTCGAGCCACGGCCACCGCAGTCGGTCTCGTACCGCCCGGACATGGTGGTGGACGGCTGGGAAACCGA
>JAFGOK010000322.1 GCA_016926535.1 Micromonosporaceae bacterium
CCGCACGGTCTTGGCGTCTGCCTGCCCTCGGGTCGCCTTCATCACCGCGCCGACCAGAACCCCAGCGGCAGCCACCTTGCCATCGCGGATCTTGTCGGCGATGGCGGGATTCGCGGCAATCGCCTCGTCAACGGCTGTCACCAGCGCGCCAGCATCCGAGACCACTTCCAGCCCTCTCGCTGTCATGATCTCTGCCGGCGATCCCTCACCCGCCAGTACCCCCTCCAGCACGACGCGGGCGAGCTTGTCGTTGAGCCTGCCACCGTCCACCAGTCGCTGGAGCTCAGCGACCTGAGCCGGGGCCACCCCGAGCGAAGCCAGCTCGGCCCCAGCCTCATTGGCCCGCCGAGACAGCTCGCCCAGCCACCACTTGCGTGCACCATCGGGGGTCGTTCCGGCCGAGACCGTTGCCTCGATCAGCTCGACCGCCCCGGCGTTGACGATCGCCTGCATGTCGAGATCTGACAGGCCCCACTCCGCCTGGATCCGCTGGCGGCGCAGCCGCGGGGACTCCGGCAGGGCGGCCTTGAGCTCAGCGACCCATGCGGCGTCCGGTGCCAGCGGCACCAGGTCGGGCTCCGGGAAGTAGCGGTAGTCGGTTGCCGTCTCCTTGCTGCGCCCGGCCGTCGTCTCACCGGTATCCTCGTGGAAGTGCCTGGTCTCCTGGACGATCCTGCCGCCAGCGTCCAATATGGGCGCCTGCCGCAGCATCTCAGACCGCACCGCGCGCTCCACCGAGCGCAGCGAGTTGACGTTCTTGGTCTCTGTCCTGGTGCCCCACTCCTGGCCCGGCAGGTTGAGCGAGGTGTTGACGTCGCAGCGCAGCGACCCCTGCTCCATCCGCACGTCGGAGACCCCCAGCGAGCGAACGACATCCCGCAACTCGGCGACGTATGCCTTGGCGACCGCCGGGGCCAGTGCCCCGGTCCCGGGGACCGGCTTGGTGACGATCTCAACCAGCGGGATGCCGGCACGGTTGTAGTCGACCAGCGACTCGGTCGCGCCGTGGATGCGCCCGGTCGCGCCGCCGAGGTGCAGCGACTTGCCAGTGTCCTCCTCCAGGTGCACCCGCTCGATGCCCACCCGGACCATGTCGCCATCGACCTCGACCTCCAGCCAGCCCTCGGAGCACAGTGGCTCGTCGTACTGGCTGATCTGGAAGTTCTTCGGCATGTCCGGGTAGAAGTAGTTCTTCCTGGCAAACCTGCACCACGTCGCGATCGAGCAGTTGAGCGCGAGCCCGATCCGGATCGTCGCCTCGATGGCGGCCTTGTTCGCAACAGGAAGGCTGCCGGGCAGACCGAGGCAGACCGGGCAGACCTGGGTATTGGGCTCGCCGCCGAACGTCGTCGGGCAGCCGCAGAACATCTTGGTGTTCGTGCCGAGCTCGACGTGCACCTCCAGCCCGATGACAGGCTCGTAGCGCGCGACGACATCGTCATATGCGGGCAACACGGTGGTGCTCATCATCGCTCCAACGTTTCAGCGTTTCACCGTTCCATGGGCGTGGCACGGTCATGGGGCCGTCCGGACAGACCAGACCAGACCAGCCTAGTCACGCCATCTGTGGCTCCCTCACCGGCTACCGGAAACCCAGTGCCTGGAGTTCGGTCACGATGTTCGACCGCAGTCGCCCATACGCCGGGACCTCGACGAGCCGATCAAGCGAGACCAGCTCGCCCAGCCGATCGAAGTACCGGCCAAATGCTTCCGTACCCAGTCGTCCTCTGCCCGCCTGATGAGCTTGACCGCCTCATGGGCAAATGTATGGCCGCTCACCGCGCAGATTCGACCGCAGTTCGATCGTGACCTCGTATCGCAGCCGGGAATGGCGCACCGGAGCGATGTCCCCGAAGGCGTCCGTCACGGAGCGCCCAAGCAGCACCTCGACGGCAAACGACATCCGCTCGACGCGGGTGCCGTCCGCCCGGCAGTGAAACAACTCGGCCACGCTGCCCCGGGTGTGCCGCACGGCTTCCAGGAGCGGCTCGTCAACGATCCGGCCAAGGAACATCAGCGCGTCGAACAGGTTGGATTTCCCTGTTGCGTTTCATCGCAGGATGACGAGGAATGGCGTGATATCAAGCGAAAAATTTTGAAACGTCTTGAACCCGTCGATCTCGATCCTGGTCAGCATCGGTCATCCGCTCTACAGTTCCGGCGGGGTCAGGGTGCCGATGGCCGACTCCAGCGCGGCAGCGACCCGGTACATCTGGTCGTCGGCCATCGTCGGAGCCGCGATCTGAAGCCCAACGGGCAGCCCCTCCGACAGCCCACACGGCACATTGATCGCAGGCCCGCCATAGAGATTGATCGGGATAGTGTAGAGATCAGCCAGATACATCTGGTAGGGATCGGCGGTCCGCGATCCGAACGGGAAGGCAACGAACGGCGTCGTCGGTGAGACCAGCACGTCGACCTGTTCAAACGCCGTGGTGAAGTCACGGGTGATCAGGGTGCGCACCTTCTGCGCCTGCCCGTAGTACGCGTCATAATAGCCGGAGGACAGGGCATAGGTCCCGATGATGATGCGCCGCTTGACCTCTGGGCCGAAGCCGGCATCCCGCGTGATGGACATGACCTCTTCGAGCGCCCGCTGCCCATCGTCCCCAACCCGCAAACCGTACCGTACCCCGTCGAAGCGGGCCAGGTTCGACGAGCACTCGCTCGGCGCGATGAGATAGTAGGCCGGCAGCGCGTACTGGAAATGCGGGCAGGACACCTCAACGATCTCCGCACCCAGCTTGACCAGCGCCTGGATCGCTTCCCTGGTCGCCGCGGCAACCCCGGGCTCGTCGCCGTCCCCGGAGAACTCCCCGATCAGGCCGACCCGCACTCCGTGCAGGTCACCGGATGCCCCCTGGCGGGCCGCCTCAACGACAGGCGGCACCGGAGCCGGAATCGACGTCGAGTCCAACGGGTCGTGGCCGGACATCACCGCGTGCAGTAGGGCGGTGTCCTCGACCGTCCGACCGCATGGCCCCGGCGTGTCCAGAGACGACGAGAAAGCCACCAGGCCGTAGCGGGAGTTGCCGCCGTAGGTCGGTTTGGCCCCAACGGTACCGGTCACGGAACCGGGCTGGCGGATGGAGCCCCCCGTGTCGGACCCGATGGCCAGGGGCGCTTCGAAAGCTGCCAGCGCTGCGGCGGAGCCGCCGCCGGATCCACCCGGAATACGACCAAGATCCCACGGGTTGCGGGTCGCCCCGTAGGCGGAATACTCCGTCGAGGAGCCCATGGCGAACTCGTCCATGTTGGTCTTGCCGAGCATGACCAGGCCAGCCTCGCGCAGGCGGCGGACGATCGTCGAGTCGTACGGCGGGCGCCAGCCCTCCAGGATCTTCGACCCGCAGGTGGTCGGCACCCCTCTGGTGGTCAGCACGTCCTTGACCGCGACCGGAACACCAGCGAGAGGGCCAAGCTCCTCCCCGCGAGCGCGGGCGGCATCGATCGCCTGCGCGGCAACGAGCGCACCTTCAGTATCGACGTGCAAAAATGCATGTACTCGATCGTCCACGGCGGCGATACGGTCGAGGTGGGCCTGGGCCACGTCGACCGCGGAGCACGCGCCGCTGGCAATCGCGGTGGCGAGAGCCGCCGCTGTCATCCTGGTCAGATCGGTTGGCTGCGCCTCGGTCATGGTCAGGCCTCCTCGTCATCCAGAATTCGCGGTACGCGGAATCGTCCCTGGTCAGCATCTGGCGCCCCGGAGAGCGCTTCCGCCTGACCCAATCCTGGGCGGACCGTGTCCTCCCGCAGCACATTGGTAAGCGGGACCGCGTGCGACATCGGAGGAATATCGTCTGCGGCAACCTCACCGACCCGCGCAACCGACTGGAGAATCACATCGAGCTGGCCGGCGAACATGTCCAGCTCGTCCTCTGTGACGGCAAGCCTTGCCAGCCTGGCGAGGTGTGCCACCTCGTCTCGCGAAATGGCGACCATCAGCGCCAACTCCTCGGTGTGCAGTTCGTTGGTCGATTGTGTGGCGCACGGGTGCGCCCGCTCGTCGAGTCTATTTGCCCGGTTCAGCGTGGTGGTGCGTGGGGCCGACCCGCCCCGCCACCCCGCCCGCCCCACCACCCCACCCCGCGGCGTCACTCCCATGATCTGGTCCGCAAACATGGCCCATAGCAATGTTTGCGGACCAGATAACTGATCATGCTGGTACTGGAGATGCGATCTCGTGCTGCTGGCGCCACGCTGGCACTGTGCCGGGCGATGAACCCCACCCGGGGATGGATGACAAAACAGGCAAATACGATTTATTTAATCTATCGCTGATCAATGAACCCGGGTGATCTGCCCTAACAAAACGTCGCACCCCAAGGTCATGATCATCCCTGCACCACATACATCAACATGAGGTGATGACCTACGTAATGCAGGGATGATCATGACCTTGAAAGGGCGGCACGCTATATGCAACGGGCAATTAGGCCTGTCGCCCCATACCGCCACAACAAGGTCCACCGTGGATGGACCCCGGCGACGGACAACCCACCCCAGGCAACCACCCCAGGCAACCACCCCAGGCAACCGCCCCCCGGAAAGCGTCCCCGCCTCCCACCACAACGCGCGGCCCATGCCTAAGAACCGAGGGCGACTCGGGGAGAACGCCAAGGGTGGAGCGCCGTGCTGGCCACCCGTGCGAAATCGCAGGTCAGGTGGCGACGGTGCTGTAGCTGGGAGGCTGGCCTGAGCGTCCCCACCCCTGCGGGCCGTCCTGAACTGCCGGCGGACACCCGACCGGCTGGCTCGATGGCCACCCTTGACCTGTCTACTGGTACACAGTTGACCCTGGAACGCATGTCCACGGGATATGACACGTCACGATCTGACAACCTGCGCTTCGACAATGCTGCTCGCCGGGTCTTCGAGACCGAAGTGACCTTCGCAGGTCTCCCGGAAGCGGTCTTCCCGCTGCTTTGCCCGGTCCGGGAGTACGACTGGATCGACGGCTGGTCCGGCACGATGGTCTACAGCGACAACGGCGTCGCCGAGTTGGGCTGCATCTTCCGCACGGATTCCGAAACAGGCGACGAGCTCTGGACGGTCAGCCGGTACGACCCATGCACAGCGATCTCGTTCGTCCGGGTCATCGCGGGCACGTGGGTCGTGCTGATGGAACTGACCCTGTCGCTGACGAACGAGCAGGCGGCGACCATTCGGGTCCGGCACACCTACACGGCGCTCAGGCACGCAGGGAGAACCCGGATCGAGGCCATCGACGCCGATGAGCATGCCCTGGGATGGCACCATCTGGCGGAAATGGGCAATCATTACCTGACCAAGACAACGATGCTGCGGTCAAGGAAAGACAAAATCATCTAGGGAGCTGGTATCTCGCCGATCTGGCGAGAACCCTGCCAGGCATCCCCCAGCGAGGAGAGCGAACCTCGAATGAAGCCATCGCCCGCAGCGCTGACCATCGGTCAGCTGGGGCGAAAGTACGGGCTTTCCCGGAGCACGCTGCTCTACTACGACCGAATCAAGATTCTCACGCCTTCGGGGAGATCCGCAGCCGGGTACCGCCGCTACGCTGCCGACGATGATGCCCGGTTGGCCAGAATCTGCCGGTATCGCAGGGCTGGACTGCCGCTGGACACCATCAGGGATGTTCTGGACGCCCCCGACGCCGACCTCGCCGAGATACTAGCTGAGCGCCTGGAGACGCTGGACTGTGAGATCCGGCGCCTCAGGCAGCAGCAACGATTCATCATGGCCTACCTGGCCGACGCAAGAGCCGCACAAGACCGAGCCGCACAAGACCGAGCCGCACAGGGCCATGCCAGCCACGACCAGGCCGGCTGGGGTCGGCCGTTCATGACGGCGGACCGCTTCGTCGAGTTGCTGGAGGTTGCGGGGGTGTCCCGCGAGCAGCGCCACGCCTGGCACGTCGCGTTCGAGCGGCAGTCGGCAACCGAACACCAGGCATTTCTGGAGTTCCTCTGCCTGCCGGATGACGCGATCATGCAGATCCGGGACAGATCACGACTGCCCGGAGATGAGGCCGCCGACCGACCCGCCGACCGACCCGCCAGCTGACCCGGCCGCCGCCGCCCGAGCCGCTTCCGGGCCCCGCTCTAGCAGCACCTCGAACCCTGCCTCATCGAGAATCGGAACGCCGAGCGTCGCGGCCTTGTCTGCCTTCGACCCAGGGTTCTCCCCGACGACAACGAAGCCCGTCCGTTTCGAGACCGAACTGGTGGCCTTGCCGCCCCTGCTCGTGATCGCCTCGGCTGCCTGGTCCCTGGAGTAGCTGGCCAAGGTGCCGGTAACGACGACTGTCACCCCGTCCAGGGGCCGCGGGGCCCGCTCGACGATGGCCTCTGCCATCCGCACGCCGGCGGCGGCCCACTTCGCGACCACGTCCCGGTGCCAGTCGACGGCGAACCACTCCTTGATCGACGCTGCGATCGTCGGACCGACGCCGTCGACGGCCGCGAGCTCCGCCTCGGCCGCGGTCTCGATAGCCTGGACCGAGCCAAAGGCCGCCGCCAGTGCCTGGGCCGCGGTCGGACCGACATGCCGGATCGACAAGGCAACCAGCACTCGCCACAAGGGACGATCCTTCGCCTCTGCGAGGTTGGCGATGAGCTTTGCCGCGTTGCTGTTCAGCGCCCCGGCCTTGTTCACGAAGAACGGACATCTCGCAAGATCATCTGTCGTGAGCGCGAACAGGTCTCCCTCATCGGTCAGGACTCCTGACGCCAGCAGGGCTGTGGCAGCCTTGTAGCCGAGCACCTCGATGTCGAAGGCGCCCCTCCCTGCAACATGGAACAGCCGTTCCCGCAGTTGCGCCGGGCACGACCGCGTATTTGGGCAGCGCAGGTCGACGTCGCCCGCCTTGGCCGGCGCGATCGGTGCCCCGCACTCGGGGCACGACGCTGGCATGACAAACGCGCGCTCCTCCCCGGTACGCCGATCGGCGACCGGCCCGAGCACCTCCGGAATCACCTCTCCCGCGCGGCGCACCACCACGATGTCCCCGATCAATACACCCTTCCGGACAACCTCGGACGGGTTGTGCAGGGTCGCGTTGGTCACGGTCACTCCGCCGACAAACACCGGATCGAGTACGGCGAACGGGGTGACCCGGCCAGTGCGCCCCACCCCGACCTGGATGTCAACCAGCCGGGTCATGGCTTCCTCCGGCGGATACTTGAACGCGATGGCCCATCGTGGACACTTCGACGTCGCCCCCATCCGCCGCTGCACCGCGATCTGATCGATCTTGACGACAATGCCGTCCAGCTCGTGCTCGACCTCGTGACGATGCTCGCCGTAGAACGCGATGTACTCCCTGACCCCGGCGATGTCCGGCACGGCCTTCCATCGGGTACTCGTCGGCAGACCCCAGGCGGCCAGAGCGGTGTACGCCTCGGACTGAGTCGCTGGCGAGAAGCCCTCGCAGGCACCGATACCGTGGACCACCATCCGCAGGGGGCGTCCGGCGGTCACCCTGGGATCCTTCTGCCGCAGGGATCCGGAGGCGGCATTGCGCGGGTTCGCGAACGGCCGTTCGCCAGCAGCGACCAGCCGCGCGTTCAGTTCGGCGAACTCAGGCACCGGAAAAAAGATCTCTCCCCGGACCTCCAGGAAGGCTGGCACATCATCGCCGGTCAGGCGCTCTGGGACCCCGGAGATGGTCCGGACGTTCAGGGTGACATCCTCGCCCGTGCGCCCGTCGCCCCGGGTGGCACCGCGCACGAGGCGGCCATGCTCGTAGACGAGGTCGACGGCAAGACCGTCAATCTTGAGCTCACACAGGTAGGTGACCGGTCCACCAGCGTCGCGCCCAACCCGCTCGGCCCAGGCGTCGAACTCCTCGTCGTCGAGCGCATTGTCGAGGCTGAGCATGCGCTGAGGATGCTCGACCGGGGTGAACTCGTTGGAATACGTGCCCCCGACCCGCTGGCTCGGCGAATCTGGCGTCCTCAGCGAGGGGTACTTCGCCTCGATTGCCTCCAACTCGCGCATCAACCGGTCGTAGACAGCGTCGTCGACCGAGGGAGTCTGGAGAACGTAGTAGCGGTACTGGTGCTCGTCCAGCTCAAGGGCGAGCTCCGCATGGCGCTCCCGGGCTGCGACCGGAGGTTGCCCGCCAGCGTCAGGGATCGTCGCTCCAGATTCCGCCACTGTGCCGGTCACTGCGGTATTGGCCTCGCTCATGCCGCCCTTTTCCACGTTCTGTCCTCTCGGCTTGGCTGAGCCTAGCCCCAGGGTCCGACAACCTCACGGGTACGCGACCAGGCCAGCATCCAAACGGGTACGCGACCAGGCCAGCGTCCGAACGGGTACGCCTCACCCGTGCACCTCAGTCCCAGGCCGCGCCGAGCGCTGCGAGCTGGTTGGCGTACTCGATGCGGTCAAGCCAGGCCACAGGCCAGGCCGACATCCCGTATGCCGCCCCGAGCAGCGCTCCACACACGGCCGCGATCGAGTCGGAGTCCCCGCTGGTCGTCGCCGCCCGAGCCAGTGCGCCGACCGGATCGTCCGCATACAGCAACGCGCAATACAGCGCCGTCGCGAGAGTCTCCTCGGCGATCCAGCCCTCCCCCGTCGCCAGGCACGGGTCGCTGCGCCGATCTGGGTGTTCCATGGCCGTCACCAGCCGGTGGAGCGCCGCCGTGCACTCGTCCCATCCTCGCGAGATGAACGCCGCCGCATCCGGATCACCTGACCGCCGCCACAGGTCACCCAACCATTCCTCGTCGTACGAGCAGCGACGCTCGCAGCAGCGGTCGAGCAGCGCCTCCGGCACGTCAGCCAGATCGCGACCATCCCGTAGCAGCCTGGTCGCATAGGCCGTCAGCTCGCTTGCCGCCAGCGCCGTTGGATGGCCGTGAGTCATCGCGGCCTGCAACTGAGCGGCACCCGCAAGATCCTGAAGGTCCAGTCCAGGCATCAGGCCAACCGGAGTCACCCGCATGTTGGCGCCGCACCCCTTCGAATCTGCGACAGAGGCCTCCACCCATGGCTTGCCCTGCCGCAGGGACTCGCAGGCCACCAGGCAGGTGTTCCCCGGGGCCCGGTTGTTGTCCGGGCTGGCGAGCCAGGCCACGAACCGTTGCCGCAACACCGGTTCAAGAGTCTGCGGGGTCAGACGGCCAGCCCCCTCAGGCTGGGCCACTGTCCACAAAGACCATCCAACCGCGATTGCCATCTGGGTGTCGTCGGTAACCCTGGCCGGAACTCCAACGAGCTCACGCGGCCCGCCCTCGCCGAACCGTTCCTCAATCATGGCGACCGTCAAGAACTCGGTCGGGGCACCGAGCGCGTCGCCGTATGCCAACCCAAACATGCTCCCAGTCGCGTTGAACATCGGCGAAGACTACTCCCGCCTTCTATCCCTCGTCCTCAGCCAAGCGGCGAGCCGCGTCCCGACAGATCGCCAGCACCGCCCGAGCCCGCTCTGGTGCCAGCCCGCCCAGCCCGCACGCTGGAGAAAGCACGACCTGGGACGACAGCACCGAACGATCGAAGCCCAGGGTATGCCAGAACCGCAGCACCCCGTCGACGACAGCGCCGGTGGCCGCTTCCCCGCCCAGCCCCGGCGACCCCATCGGGCCGCTGGCGGCGGGCTTCCGGGTATCCACCACCCCGGCGATCAACCCCATGCCGGCATCGAGGATCTGGCCCACGACGTCATAATCGACGAGGAGCCCGAGGTCCACCGAGACGCCGGCCGCCCCGGCTTCCCGGATCAGCTCGAACGGAGCATCCGCGGCGCAGCAGTGGACAACTGCGGGCGCTCCGGCCTGATCGATCACCGAGGCCAGGGCGGCCCGAGCCGCCACCTGCTCAACGGCCCGCAGCCTCCCAAGGCCGCTCTCGGTCGGGATCCGCCCGGCCAGCACGGCTGGCAGCGCTGGTTCGTCAATCTGGAGCAGGATGCTCGCCTTCGGAAGCCTCGCCCGCACCTCGGCGACGTGGGCTCGTACCCCGTCCGCGAGCGAGGCCGCGATGTCCCGCGCGGCCCCGGGATCACGCAACGCTACCCCACCGGTGGGAAGGTTCAGCACTGATGCAAGGGTCCACGGCCCAGCGACCTGAATCTTGAATGGACCGCTGAACTCCGAGGCCTGATCGGTCGCTGTGTCGAGATCTCGTTCGAGATACCCCAGGGCACGACGAAGATCACCACCGGGTCGTGGGGCGATCTGCCATCTGGCCGCGTACAACTCGACCGGCAAGGCTGTGAGCAGGGCAGCACCCCGCCCGATCAGGTCGGCCCCCGGCCCTCGCGAGGGAAGCTCCGGCAGATGCGGCAGGTCGGGAAGCTCGCCGAGGACGACCCGCATCGCCTCGGCGATGTCCGTGCCGGGAAGGGAGCCGATGCCAGTCGCAGCACCAGCGGGCCACGGCCATGAAGCCTCAATCATGTCCGCCAACGATACTCAGTGGTGCTGCCCGCCCGCAGCTGGTGACGGCGACGGTCCGGTCGCCACGATCGTTGCGGAGCACAGCACGGCGTCCTTCTCGAAGGCGACGATCGCCTGGCCCGTTGCAATTCCCCTTGCCGGCCGGGCGAGACGAGCGATGATGCCTCCGTCCGCCGTGGGCTGGACGACGGCCGGGAAAGTCTCGCCGTGGGCCCGCAACTGGGTCTCGCAGGAGACCTCGCCGGGTTCCCGGCCGGTCCACACCGCCCGCTCGGCGTAGATGACCGAGACGTCGAGCGCCTCAGCCGGGCCGACCAGCACCGTGTTCGTTCCTGCCAGCACGGACAGCACGTAGCGGGGGCGCCGGTCCGGGGCGGCGACGCGCAGGTTGAGCCCCCGCCGCTGGCCCACCGTGTAGGCGTACGCCCCATCGTGGCGGCCGAGCACCGCCCCGGTCGCCGCGTCGACGATGTCACCGGGCCTCCGCCCGAGGCGCTGGGCGAGATAACCCCGCGTGTCACCATCCGGGATGAAACAAATATCCGTGCTGTCCGGTTTGGTTGCCACCGCCAGGCCAAGGCGGGCTGCTTCCGCCCGCACCTGAGCCTTGGTCGACTCCCCCAGCGGCAGGATCGTCCGATCGAGCTGCGCTCTGGTCAACACAGCGAGTACATACGACTGGTCCTTCGCGAGGTCGACGCTTCTGCGCAGGATGCCGTCCGCGCCAAGGCGGGCGTGGTGTCCCGTGACGACGGCATCGAAGCCCAGAGCGACTGCCCGATCCAGCAGCGCGGCAAACTTGATCTTCTCATTGCACCGCAGGCAGGGGTTCGGAGTGCGCCCTGCGGCATACTCCGCGATGAACTCCTCGATCACCTCTGACTGGAACTGCTGTGACAGATCCCAGACGTGGCAGGGAATGCCAAGGAGGTCTGCGATTCTGCGGACGTCCCGAGCATCCTCCGGCGTGCAGCAGCCGCGGGTGTCCGATCCGCCAGCGGCTCGCCGGCCGCGGCCCAGCGCCAGGTGAACCCCGGTGACGCTGTACCCAGCCGCCACTGACCTGGCCGCAGCGACGGCGCTGTCGACGCCGCCGGACATCGCGGCCAGAATCCTCACAGGGCAGAGCGTAGCCCGACCGCAGCGCGGCGAGCCCAGGCCCGGAACGTGACGCTCAGCGCCGCCGCCCCGCTCTCCGTGAAGCAGATCAGAGTCGTTGCGGCGTGATCGAAGGAGGCGATCGTGTCCCAGTCTATCGACCGGGCTTTGCGGCCACCCCGACCTGCGTCATCATTGGTCCATGGGTCGCCTGCTCGTGGTTCTGGTCTTCAGCGAAATCGCGTTGCTCACCATCAGCCTCATCGACTGCCTTTCCTCGGACCGCGAGGAGGTGCAGGCGCTCCCGAAGGCCGCATGGTTGCTGGTCATCCTGATAATCCCCCTCGTCGGGCCCATCCTGTGGTTCGCCTTTGGCCGCCCTGGACACAGCGGGTCACCCAACAGCCGCCCCGGTGATCGGCCAGGCGGGTCCGGGGCCGGTCGCCAGCCGTCCGCGCGGCGCAGGCCGCTCGCCCCGGACGATGACCCGGAGTTCCTGAAAGGGCTTGCCGCGGCGGCCCGCAGGGCGAATGAGGACCGGCTGCTGGAGTGGGAGAGCGACCTGCACCGCCGCGAGGAGGAGCTGCGTCGCCGCGCCGAGAGAGAGGCCAGCGGCGAGGAACCTCCGGAGGATCCGGTCCGGTAGGGCCTCTGCCGGAGGCCGGGCGATCAGCGCTCAGTGATCACCTTGACCAGGGAATCGATGTTGATCGGGAGCATCGGCTCCCCAGCGGTCAGCTTGAAAGCGACATATCCCGCCGCCAGCGGAACGGCTGTCAGCGCCATGGCCACGAGCATGCTGCTCATCGCCCTTCTGAGGGGAGCCATCGAACGCGCATCGCCAGAAGGCTGAGGCCCGTCCTGATACCGGGGCAGCGGCATGGTCACCGCGACTGGTTTCGGAGCGGCCTGCTGGACCTGGTGGACCAGCATTCCGGGATGCCGCTGCACTGGGACAGCCGCCCGGCCCGGCTGCCACGGTGAGACAGCCGCGGAGGCCAGCATGCTGCCCTCCGCGACAACGAGCTCTGGCTGTTCGATCACGACCGGCGCCTCACCGAGCGCCTGGTGCAGCAGAGTCGCCACCAGGGGAATCCTGCTCGATCCGCCGACCAGGAACACCCCGGCTGTCCGTCCCTCCGCCAGGTTCGCCCAGCGCATGACCCCCTGGGTCACCCGGACAGTCTGCTGGAGGATGGGCCTGGCCAGCTCCTCAAGCTCCTGCCGGGTCAGGTGCACGTCACTGCCGAGCAGCGGCACCGTGACGTCTGCGGTCGCCGCCCGGGAAAGCCGTTCCTTGGCGATCCTCACGTCGTCCCACAGCAGCCGGCGCGCTCTCCGGTCTTCGACGGTCTTCGGCTCCTCCAGCCTCCGCCAGGTCTCAGCGGCCCGCTGCGCACAGATCGTGCCGAGGTGCCCGACCAGTGCCTCGTCAACGTCGAGTCCTCCGAGGTCGTCCCGGCCGTCCACCGCAAGCACGTCGAAGCCTGTCGAGGTCCTCGCGACCACGGTCGCATCGAAGGTCCCCGCCCCGAAGTCGTGGACCACGACGACCGAGCCAATCGGGACATCCCTGCCCAGGACCTTCGAGAAGTACGTCGCGGCCGCGACCGGCTCCGCGACCAGTCGAACCTCGCCGAGCCCGGCCGCGCGAGCGGCGTCCGCGAGGATCAGCCTGCGAGTCGCGCCCCAGGTCGCTGGGCAGGTCATGGTCACATCCACCGGCGCTTCTCCAACCGTCCGCCGGCGTTCCTCGTTGACCCGCGACAGCACTGCGGTGATCAGCTCGCTGACCGAACACTCCCGGTCGCCCAACAGCATGACACTGTCGTCGATCCGACGCTTCGGATTCGCCTCGAACCGGGCGGGTTCCAGCCGCGCGCTGTGGACGGCATCCCTTCCAACGATCAAGGACCCGCCGGGCTCGGCGTACACGGCTGACGGCAGCAGCGGGGATCCGTCAAACAGGAGGGGACGAGCCCGGCCGTCCCGCCAGCGAAGCACGGCGACGGTGTTCGACGTGCCGAAGTCAACGCCGAGCAGGACATTGTCAGAGACCACAGCGCGAGTGTATGTGTGATGGCCACACCCGAGGTACCGTCATGGTCAATGACCGTGTTGTACCAGGACCAGGCAGTTATCGTCACTTCGTCAACCATTGTGGTTGATGGGGAACGGTACGGTCTTGACCGCCTCAACTACGTGTGGCACCGTCACCGCCGGCGCCTCGCCAGTCATGGGCACGCGCTGGCCATGAGGATCGGTGCTGTCACCCTTGCGGCTGGTCTGGTCGCCTCCTTCGTGATCGCGCTGATGGCCGCCGACTTCGGGCAGTACACCTGGCATGTGCTGACCGGGGTCGCGCTGATCACGACCGTACTACTCGCGCTGGCCGGCTTCGGTGTCGATCCGCTGCTGGAGCTCCTCGACCGGAACCACGAGCGCGGGCACGGTATCCACCAGATCTGGGCCTCCGTTGACGGCCGCGAGACCCTGCTGCTGGAAACCAGAGACGAGTTCCGGTTCGGGAAGATCTATCGAGCACTCCGGCGAGCGATCGAGGCCACCCGCACTCCGTGAATCTCTACCAAACCTCCACGGCACAGCTTTCGTCAATGTCGGAGAATGCCAGTCATGGCCGTTTCTCCAGGAGTCCGCTGGCTCGCCCGTCCCGCCGCCGCGCACCCCACTTGCGCCGCTCCAACGGCGGTACCCGCCGCTCCCGCCGCTCCCGCCGCGAGAGTGTTTCCCGGCACTGGCGTCGCCCCGGTTGCGGCACTGGTCGTCGCGATAGCAGCCGGGGCGAGCCTGACCGCCTGCTCCTCAGGCCCCGATCCGAACGACTCGCTTCGGGCGTTCGCCAAGGCGTGGTCCGCAGGCAAGCTGAGCACCCTGAGCCTGCTCGGCGCGGACGGCCAGCAGCTGACCGGGGAAGCCGCCGGGTCCCAGCTCACCGGACTACTCGGCGATCTTGCGACGATGACCCCCAAGGTCACCGTCAAGAAGAAACCCGA
>JAFGOK010000323.1 GCA_016926535.1 Micromonosporaceae bacterium
CAGGCCAAACAGATCGATGACCAGGCCGCGCTGATCAACGAGTTGTCTGCGACGATCACGGCGCTGACCGCGGAGATCGCCGAGTTGGCGACTCCGAGGGGCCAAGACCCTCATCTTCCACACAGCACCACATCAAGAGGCCCTACCTACATAAACCTCCTTCAGCGTTCGTGGCACACCGGCGCTGCGCATGACCTTCCACCCTGGGTTCACGGGCTGTGACCAGCACTGACGTCGGTCAACGTGCCGACTCGCGGAGAGTTCGTCGCGAACGCGGGCGGAGTTCGCCGCGCAGCGGCGACGGGGAACGCCCTGCTGACCGGTGTCCGGGTCGATGTTCCAGCCGAACTTCGACGCGATCGTCACCCGCTCCCGCACCGGCCGCAACGCCTCACCCACGATGCGTTCGGACTCGAACGGCCCGTACGCCTCGGCCGTGTCGAACAGGGTCACGCCCTGATCCACTGCCGTCCGGATGATCTTGATCATGTCTTCGCGGCTGCTGACCGGCCCGTACAGCGTCCCGGTCATCGTCTGGCAGCCCAGCCCGATGCTGGAGACCGTGAGCCGACCCAGGCTGCGACGACTGCTCAGGGTCGTCGCCCTGGTCGCCGTGCCATTTCCGGCCGCTGGGGTGGCCGAAGCGGGATCGGCCACGCCAGCCACGGCAGTACTCGCCACGAGACCGGCCGTACCACGCCGGAACCTACGACGGCCGCTGTTGTCAGACATTGAGCACCTTCCCAGAGTCAGCGATATGGGCATCAATTCCCATCCAGGGAATCCGCATCGCTGACATTCAGGGAGCCTCTGTTGAAAGGGGTAACGGCAGCACCCCCCACCATCCGGCATCCGTTCGTGCGGGATTGGCCCGCGTTGTCGGCCGAGACGCTCGCCGCTGGCTCCCATCGGGTTCCTGTGCGGTGGTCACGGTGTGCGCCCTGGACCTGCGGTCAGCGGTTGATCCAGCGCTGCATGTGCTCTGGGTAGCGCTCACCCTGGAGATCGATTCGATCGGCCGCCGCGGTGATCTCGTTCAGGTCGTCTGTGGTGAGTTCGACGTCGGCGGCTGCGACGTTCTCGTGGAGACGGTGGATCTTCGTGGTGCCTGGGATGGGCACGATCTGCGGGTGCTGGGCCAGCAGCCAGGCGAGGGCGACCTGGGCGTTGGTGACGTTGCTGCGGGCTGCGATCGCCGACAGCAGGTCGACCAGGGCCTGGTTGGCCGCGCGGGCCTGCTCGGTGAACCGGGGCAGGATGTTGCGCAGGTCGGTGTCGGCGAACGTGGTGGTACTGCTGATCGCGCCGGTGAGGAAGCCCTTGCCGAGCGGGCTGAACGGGACGAGCCCGATGCCCAGCTCGACCAGGGTCGGCAGGATCCTGGCCTCGGGCTCGCGCCACCACAGGGAGTACTCGCTTTGCAGTGCGGTGACCGGCTGCACGGCGTGGGCGCGGCGGATGACCTCCACGCCGGCTTCGGACAGGCCGAAGTGCGCGACCTTTCCGGCGTCGATGAGGTCTTTGACGGTGCCGGCGACGTCCTCGATCGGCACGTCCGGGTCGACGCGGTGCTGGTAGAGCAGGTCGATGCGGTCGGTGCGCAGCCGGCGCAGCGACTCGCAGACGGTGGCCCTGATGTGCTCTGGGCGGCTGTCCAGGCCGGTGGTGCGGGTGCCGTCGAAGCCGAAGCCGAACTTGGTGGCGATGACCACCTGCTCGCGCATTGGCGCGAGTGCCTCGCCGACGAGGGCCTCGTTGGTGAACGGGCCGTAGATCTGGGCGGTGTCGAAGAAGGTGACGCCGGCGTCGACGGCGGCGCGGACCAGGGCGATCCCGTCCCTCCGGTCGACCGGCGGGCCGTAGCCATGGCTGAGTCCCATACAGCCCAGGCCGATCGCGGAGACTTCCGGCCCGCGGGTTCCGAGCATGCGTTTGTCCATGGATGTTCTCCTCAGCGGATCGCGGTTGGTGCAGGTCAGGGGGTCGGTCGGTACATCAAGTCAGTGGGTCCGTCAGTCGGCCGGATGGCCGATCGGCCGGTCGGTTCGTCAGTCGACTCGGCGGCCGCCGAGCCAGGCCACCATGGCGGGGTCGCGGTGGTCGAAGAACACGCTCGCGCCGGTGTCCAGGGTCGCGATGCGGGTCATCTCGTCGTCGGTGAGCGCGAAGTCGAAGACGTCCAGGTTCTCGGCCATCCGCTGCGGGCGCACCGACTTCGGGATGACCACGACGTCGCGCTGAATGAGCCAGCGCAGCACGACCTGGGCCACCGACTTGCCGTGGGCTGCGCCGATCTCGGCCAGCAGCGCATGGGTGAACAGGCCGTTCTTGCCCTCGGCGAACGGACCCCAGGACTCGATCTGCACCCCGCGCTCGCGCATGAGCCGCTGGTCGTCGGCCCGCTGGAAGAACGGGTGCGTCTCGATCTGGTTGACCGCCGGGACGATGTCGTTGTGCTGGATGAGGTCCACCAGGCGGTCGGGGTAGAAGTTCGACACCCCGATCGCCTTGATCAGACCCTGGCCATGCAGCTGCTGCATCGCCCGCCAGGAACTGTAGTAGTCGCCCAGCGGCTGGTGGATCAGGTACAGGTCCAGGTAGTCCAGGCCCAGCCGCCGCAGGGACCGGTCGAACTCACGCTTGGCGGTGTCCTCTCCGGTGTGCTGGATCCACATCTTGGTCGTGACGAACAACTCGTCCCGTGGAATCCCGCTGGCGGCGATCGCACGGCCGACGGCCTCCTCGTTGCCGTAGGAGGCCGCGGTGTCGATGGCCCGGTAGCCGGCAGCCAGAGCGTCGGTGACCACCTGCTCGGCCTGCTCGGCCGGGACCTGGAAGACACCGAACCCGAGGATCGGCATCTGGACGCCGTTGTTGAGCGTGATCAGACGGTTCTGTGCGGTCACGATGGCTACCCTCTCTCCAAACACGCTGACAGCCCTGGTGGGCTGCTGCTTCGCGGCCGATGCCGCCCCCGGGACCCACGAAACCCCATTCCCCGCCGGGGAGGCAGTGACCACCTTCCCCGGTAACGCCAGACCCTCCCAAGGCGCCGGACCCAGGCCGTACGGTCGAGGCATGAACAACCGGGACGAGGTCCGCGACTTCCTCACCACCCGCCGCGAACGGCTCACCCCGGAACAGGCCGGGGTGCCCTTCTACGGCGGCAAGCGACGGGTCAAGGGACTACGCCGGGAGGAGGTCGCGATGCTGGCCGGAATGAGCACCGACTACTGCACCCGCCTGGAACGCGGCAACCTGACCGGCGTCTCCCCGGCCGTGCTCGAATCCCTCGCCCGCGCCCTGCGCCTGGACGAGGCCGAACGTGCGCACCTGCGCGATCTGGCCGACACGGCCGGCGACGCGCACCGGGCAGCGCCCGCCCGCACCCCACGACGCTCGACGAACCGGACCGTCGTGCGCCACGGTGTGCAGCGCATCCTCGACACCATCGCCACCCCGGCATACGCCCGCAACGCCCGGCTGGACATCCTGGCCACCAACCGACTCGGCCGTGCCCTGTTCACCGACGCCCTGTCCGGTGGTACCACCTTCAACCTCGCCCGCTACCTGTTCCTCGACCCACGATCGCAGGACTTCTACCGCGAGTGGACCACGGTCGCAGCCGACTGCGTCGCCGCGCTGCGCACCGAAGCCGGCCGGGACCCCTACGATCGCGGCCTCACCGACCTGGTCGGCGAACTCTCCACCCGCAGCGAACCGTTCCGCACCTGGTGGGCCACGCACAGGGTCAAACTCCACTACACCACCACCAAGATCATGCACCATGCGGTCGCCGGTGACCTCGAACTCACCGGCGAAGCCCTGCACCTGCCCGGCGACCCCGGGATCACGATCATCACCTACACCTTCGAACCCGCCAGCCCCACCGAGCAGGCGCTCGCCTTCCTCGACAGTTGGAGTACCCAGGCCGGCTCCGCACCGATCACCGAACCCGATTCCCGCACGACCACCAGGTAGCGGCCTGCCGGGCGGCGGCAATGACCGCCACGGTATGCGGCCGACCGCGCACGTACATGAGCAACAGTCGACCATCAGCAGACATGGATCGAAAAACGCGATCATCTCGGCAAGGTCGATTACGAGGCGGCCGTACGGGTAACGCTCGGCAACGAACGACTCGCGCCGCGAAACCCAGGACCCGTTCTGCCGTGTCCCACTCATTCAAGATCACCGACGGGCTGCACACAGCATGATTGCCGCCGTCTTCCCCAACGGCGGCTTGAGCGGCATCTGGGGACCGCTTCCATCAAGCCATGAGACTGCCATCGACCGGCCCACCACCACCATGATGAGGTTCATGACTCAGAGCGAACGCAGGACGTCCACTGCCTCAAGAACGTTGTCAACGACAGCGTCCGGCCGGGTCACGTCTGGGTCCCACACCCTGCCGTGCGACAACCACATGGTGTGCAGACCAGCGGCACGGCCACCGGCGACGTCACGGATCGGGCAGTCACCGATGACCCAACCACCATCGGCCAGGCGCGTGCCGCAGCGGGACGCGGCGGCGTCGAACATCCGCACATCCGGCTTGGCCGCTCCGACCTCCTCAGAGATCGCGATGGCGTCGACGCTGGCCTCCAACCCGGCCCGGCGGATCTTCGCCAATTGCCAGCGGGCGGGGCCGTTGGTGGCGATCGCGACTCGCCAGCCGGAAGACCGCAGCCCACCCACTGCCGCGGTGACCGAAGGGACGGATATGACAAGATCGATGATCCGCTCCCAGTACTGTTCGATCAGCCGGTCGACAGATTCGCCAAGGCCGTAGCGGTCCCGGACAGAGGAGAAGAACTCCGCACGCGAAACGAAGCCGTCACCATCGGCGGCCACCAACCATCCCGCCTCGGCGGGTTCGACCTCATGAACGGTCACCCAATCCTCGGCCCACCGACGCAGCAACGCCTTCCGATCGAGCAGCGTGTCATCCAAATCGAAGATCGCAAGACCCACAGCTGCCATGGTATGACACCAGGTCGCGGCCATAGGCGAGCGGAGTATCGGCTCATATCCGACAAATGCCTTGCAGGAGCATCACGCTCCGTGACCACCCCCATTTTCACGAACGGCGAAGAGGATGTTCGATCACGGCATCGCGGACGCCGGTGCGAGTGCGAGCGCTGCGGTGGACAGGACGCCGGAGGGGTGGCGGTGCTGCTCGGGGCCGTAAGCGGATCAGATGACGTCGCGGTGGCGGAAGCCGGCGAAGGCGATGGCGGTCAGGGCGAGGGTCACGCCCGCGACGGCGGTCAGGCCGGAGAAGTCGGGGCTGGTGGTGGTGACGTTGGGGACGTGCCACAGCGGGCTGATGCCCAGGATCCAGTTCCACAGCCGGAACAGTGGTCCCAGGATGGTCAGGGCGAAGGTGGCTATGACGGCGAGCCAGCCGGCCAGGCGTGTTCGTGGGTTGGCGCCGACGGCGGCCAGGGCGAGGGCGATGATGGCCCACACCGCCGGGATGGTGGCGGCGGCCTGGCCGATGACGTCGGTGACCGGAAGGTCGGGTTCGCCCGTGTGGGCGATCAGGCCGATGATCGTGCCGGCGACCAGCAAACCGAGAGCTGGGGCGGCGAAGGCGATGACGGCGTTGCTGGCCAGGTACCTGGCCCGGCTCAGCGCTGCGGCCAGCAGTGGCTCGACCCGATAGTCGATCTCTTCGGCGTAGATACGCATGACGATCTGCACGCCGAACACGGCGGCGATGATGCCGACCAGCCGCAGGATCGTGATCAGGAACTCGAAGAGCAGGCCGGTCTGGGTGGTGGCGCCGCCGGCGATGAGGCCGCCCATGGTGGGGTTGCTGGCGAAGACGTCGCCGACGGAGGTGGCCAGGAAGCCGAAGACGGTGCCGAGGCCGGCGAACGCCACCAGCCAGGAGATCAGCGGGCCCCGGTTGATGCGCAGGGCAAGGCCCCAGACGGAGGCGACGGTGGTTCCCCTGGCCGGTCCCCGGCGGGGTGCGACCATGCCGAGGCCGAAGTCGCGGCGGGCGTGCAGGGCCAGGGCCACGGCGGCCAGGACGGCGGTCAGGGCACAGGCGAGCAGGAGCGGCCAGCCGTTGTTGCCGGTGGCCGGCCGGACCTCCTCCAGCCATCCCAGCGGGGTCAGCCACACCACCCAGGCCGCACTCTGGCTGGCGTCGATGTAGCCGCGGACGACGAAGGCGACGCCGAGGGTGGCCACGGCGATGCTGTTGGCGGTGCGGGCGTCCGAGCCGAGTTGCGCGCTGATCCCGGCGACTCCGGTGAACATCAGTCCGGCTGCGGTGAAGGTCGCCGACAGGGCCAGGGAGTTCATCCATCCGCCGCCGAAGGCGACGGTGACCAGCCAGGAGGCCAGGCCGAGGACGATCGAGGCGAGGACTGCCATGAGCATGGCGACAGCCAGGCGGGTCTGGCGGCCCATGACCCCGGAGGCCAGGAGTTCGGCCTGCCCGGAGTCCTCGTCGGCACGGCTGTTGCGGACCACGATGAAGATCGCCATCAGGGCGGAGAAGAAGCCGCCGAGGGCGCCGGCGCGCCAGGCGTTGAAACCGTCGGCGGTCAGCAGGTCCCGGGCCGGTCCGAAGATCAGGCTGAGGGCAGGGTTGACGCCGAGGGTCGCCGCGAGCTGCGCGCGGCTGTGGGTGTCGGGAAACACCCAGGCGTAGGCGAGGACGGAGGAGGCCGACAGGGCGGTGATCAGGACGATCCAGGGGGCGATGGTGCGGGCGTCCTGTTTGAGTGCGGCCCGCAGCAGGGGGCGGGCGCCGACCAGGGTCTGGTTCATGCCGCACCGCCCGTGGTCCGGCGCGCGGCCTCGACGGTGGTGTCGGTGCCGTACTGGCGCAGGAACAGTTCCTCCAGGGACGGCGGTGCCACGGTCAGGGCGGTGATCGTGTGTTGGCTCAGCTCGGCCATCGCGGCGCTGAGCTGGCTTGTCTCGACGGTACCGGTGAACGTGCGGTCCTGGAGGCGGGCGTCGTGGACGAATCGCAGGCTGTCGAGGGTGGCCGGCGGGTTGTCGAGGGTTGCGCGGATCGTGGTGCGGGTGCGGTGGCGCAGCTGGTCGAGGGTGCCGGTTTCGACCACCCGCCCGGCGCGGATGATGCTGATCCGGTCGGCCAGTGCCTCGGCCTCGCTGAGGATGTGGCTGGACAGCAGGACGCTGCGGCCCTGGGTCTTCACTGTGGCGATCTCCTCTTGGAAGATCGCCTCCATCAGGGGGTCCAGGCCGGAGGTCGGCTCGTCGAGGATCAGCAGTTCGACGTCGGAGGCCAGGGCTGCGACGAGGGCGACCTTCTGCCGGTTGCCCTTGGAGTACTGCCGGCCGCGTTTGGTCGGGTCCAGCTCGAACCGGTCGATCAGGTCCTGGCGGCGGGTTTCGTTCAGGCCGCCGCGCAGGTTGCCCAGCAGGTCGATGGCCTCGCCGCCGGTCATGCCCGGCCACAGCGTGACGTCCCCGGGCACGTAGGCCAGGCGCCGGTGCAGGGACACGACGTCGCGCCACGGGTCGCCGCCGAGCAGGCGTACCCGGCCGGCGTTCGGCTTGAGCAGGCCGAGCAGGACCCGGATCGTGGTGGACTTGCCGGCACCGTTGGGGCCGAGGAAGCCGTGGACCTCGCCGGGGGTGACGGTCAGGTCCAGCCCGTCCAGGGCGCGGAAGGATCCGAACGACTTGACCAGGCCTTCCACCTGGATCACTGCGCCACCATCGTCGCCGGGGGCGCGCTGTCGCGAGGGCGCGGGGTTCGACCTGTTCATGGCTGTGCCCTTCCGGGGTACCGAGGATAGTTCCACGACTGGGGAGTTCACTTGAACGGTAAATTCCACACCCGTGGAAGTCAACAATCGGTGAGTTAGGCTACTGTGTTTGGGGTGGTCACACCGGCACAACCCGACAGGCGGCGGCCAGCCGGCCGGCGGACGGGCGACAGCGGCACCCGCGAAGCGATCCTCGCCGCCGCCCGCGAGCAGTTCGCCCACCGCGGCTACGACGGGGCCTCGCTGCGGACCATCGCCGCGGCCGCCGGCGTCGACACCGGCCTGATCAGGCACTTCTACGGCAACAAGGACGATCTGTTCGCCGCGGCTCTGGCCATCCCGCAGGAAGTCGTCCAGCGCATGTCACGAGCTGTTTCCGGCGATCCGGACAACATCGGCGAACGCCTGGTGGACGTGTACCTGTCCCTGTGGGAGGACCCGGCCAGCGCCGACCCGTTGCTGGCGATCGTCCGCTCCGCGATCGCCTCCGACCGGGCCGCCGACCGACTCCAGGCCATGGTCGGCGCCCAGTTCCTCGCCGAGATCGCGCCCCACCTGAACCAGCCGGACAATCAGGTGCGCGCCGCGCTCACTGGTGCGTACCTGCTGGGAATCGCCATCGCCCGGTACGTGGTCCGGGTCGGACCCGTCGCGAACCTGGAACGACACCGACTCGTGGCCATAGCCGCACCAACGGTCCAGCGCTACCTCACCGGCCCACTGCCGACCTGAGGGCGAAGGCGTCGCCCCTGGCTGCCACGGACTCCGGCTGAGGGTGACCACCTCGCCACTGCTGGGGAAGTCTTGACAACCGCCCCCGGTGATCTCTAATCAAGTCGTCCTTGATCACCGTGTCACGTCGGGGTGTGCATGTCGGCTGAGCCCAACTACCAGGCGATCCACGTCGCCGACGAGATCATCCAAGCAGCACACCTGGCCGCGCAGACCGGACGGCAACCGGTGGCCGCTGGACGACGCGGTCCGGGACTCGGGCGTCGACCCGGGGGCGGAACCCCACACATTCACGAATCGACATGCCAGACGAACCGCACCCTCATGGACGCCAATCAAGGAGATCCACCACAACGCGATCATCTCGGCAAGGTCGACTGCGGGACAGTCGAATCAGTGACGCTCTGTAACGAGCGAAACGCGGCAGATGATCACGCTCCATGTAACGCTCTACGGGCTAGCTGCGCCTCTCCGTTGGAGATTACGTGCTGCCGCGTCTGATGCCGTGGTGGCGGCACGGGCGGCAGCGACCACGCCCGTGACCTGGGCAAGCGCCATCTCACGGCGTTGCGGCGCTCTGTCCGTTCTGATTTGGGTTGCCGTCACCTGGGCTCAGCACCGCCGGAAGAATATCCGACAAGTATTTGACGATCTGCTCAACCTCGTCTGGGTACTCTTGCGCCCACACTGCCAGGAATGCGCCCGCAACGGTGTGCCCCGATGTGAAGTCCAACGCCTCACCAATCTGCTCCCAGATCACATGACGGTCATGGTTTGTGCGGTACTTCTCCATAACAACCGACTTCACGTCGTTTTGCCGGCTTATCGGGAGCTGCATTCCGAGGGTTAGGCGTGCAGCCACCGAGTCGATTCTGTCCAGCACACGGTTGAGTACGTGTGCCTCGGGGAGTGAATCGCCAGGCAGTAGATAGATATATTTCTCTGGGCATGCAAGTTCCTTCTGGTCGCCGTCCAGAATGCAGATAGATGGAAATGCCCGTGTTGGATCGACATTGTGCTGCTCATTAACGTTCCTTGCCGGGTCCTTTCCGCCCATCCTGTGGATCTTGATACCAGCCAAGTCGACGCTCTTGTGGTGGCGCAGTGCCGCCTCAACCATCCGCTCGGCAAACTCGTCCTCAACGAAAATCGCTAACCGCGCGTCGATTTGACCCGTAATCGTCCGCAGTGCAGCTATATCGAGCTTGCCCTGAAGAACCTCTCCCGAGTAAGTCGCCCATATGGCCTTCGGTGGAAGTGGTGCGAGCGCGTCGTTGGAATGGGTAGTGAAGATGACCTGACACGACTTGCGTGATGCCACATTGATCAGGTACTCGACCAAACGGCGAGTCGCGATCGGATGTAGGCCATTTTCGATTTCTTCGATCAAGATCAGACAATTGTCCTCAGCGGCTTCAACCTCAGCGACAATCCGCAAGATACTGGCCTCACCAGCGCCGAAGTGGAACTCGGAGTACCTTTCTCCATCCCCTGTCTGCCCAGAGAACAAGCTGACTCGCTCGGATCTGTCGATATAGAGCCGATTGAATCCTGCAAGCGACTTGCCGAGGATTCGTGATGCATGGATGGCGACCTGGCTGGTCAGTGGTATCTCGCTGTTGGCCGTGAAGGTGCCGCGCGCCGCCTTGCTTAGCTCTGACCTCTCGGTCGCGGGGACCGTCCGAGTGACGCCAAAAATCAGGACCTCCCGCTGGACCGCCGTGCGGTTCCATCTTGCCCGTTTGTAGCTGACAGTCCGAGACACGGGGATGCGCTTGTTTATGTCTCGGTCAATCAATTCATAGAGGACTTCCCAATCCTTCATGCTTTCGTCGTACTTGCCGCTCTTGGCAAAGAACCGCCGGGGAGGAACATCTTCATAGGGCAGTGCTGCCGCACCGAGGACGGTTGTCTTGCCTCCTCCATTGGGGCCAACCAGGGCGGTGACTGGGAAGTCGAAGGTGACTTCGCGGTCGGTGAAGCCTCGCATGCGCTGAAGAGTAATTCGCTTGAGATATTTTCCATAGCTGCTGTGTGCCACTTTGTATTCGAGCTGCTCGATGATGCTTTGACGAATCTCACTTTTGAACTCGGCCATTCGTGCTCCTGGTCACGCTGCGGTGGCGGCAAGCCCTCAACGGCGGCGCCGCATCTCACTGTACGGTTCAGTATCCGATGTCCGCGACAGGGTTGATAACACCCCCCTGTCCTGATCAGGTTGCGGCGGGTCGAACAGGACGAGCTGTTGTCCGACCATGAGAGCGTCGACGAGTTCGGCCAGCTCGGCAGGCATCGAGGCGGTGACCCACGGCTGCCAGGCGCGTTGAAGTACATGCAATGGTGCCAGGCATGGGCGTGGCCTGATAATCATGGGCTCGTCAGGTTTTGGGTCCCGGCTCTGGTTGTCGGGATCGGGTGGTGGACCGTCGGGATCGAGCGGGCCGCGAGTGAACGCGCAGTTCCCGCGAGTCTAGTGTCGACGGATCGCGGTGTCGGACCAGAGTCGGAAGTCGGACCAGCACAGCGCTCGTGTTCGATCTGGTGGCAGGTCTCCTCGGTCCAACCCCTGAACTCGTGCAAAGAGGCAGTTTCGGTGTAGATAATGTCCGCTTGCCGCCTCGCCGTCAGCTGCCACGGCCCGCCCCTCGGTCGGTCGTCACCGCCTCGGCACGTCCATCGAGCCTCTTCCGGTGACCCACTACGCATGTTTTGTGGCTATTTCGCCAAACCCGTACGGTTCGAACAAACGCCTCATCACCTCGACCGTAAGCGGACGTTCGCGAGTCATCTTCTTCTTTGCTGGGCGGGCAGGAGTTGACGCCACCCGACATGCCTGCGCCGACGTGCGTGCTGACATCTTCTATATCGTCACTCATCACTGATGCGCCAACGACCGCGACGGGATACCCTCTTGCCAACACGATCTTGAATGGACGAACGTCCTCAATTCGGCATTATGCAGGTAATCTTCGATTACCTCCGCCCTGACGGGCTGCATAATGCGCAATATGCGGCGTAATCGAGGCACAATGAGTCCAATAAGGAGCCTCACGATTACCTGCATATCAAACAGTTGACCGAGTCCAGAACGGTCGGCCATGCCTTGATCGCTACGTACGGTCATCATGCTGATGGTCGGCGCCGGGGCATACCCGATCAGTCGAGCGCATGATCATGAGATTCGTTCGGTTTCAGCGCACTGTCGTGGCTGGACTGTTGCGCGATTGCCCGCAGTCTGGCTGGGTCAGCATGGAGATTGCGGTGAACGTCGCCGGTGCGCCCATGCCCCATCACCTGGCCGCACGCACCGGTGGCCCGGGGGCTGTCGCAGCCGGGTCGCGGCACGGCAGACGCGCATGGTGTCCGCCTCGTTGGGGAGACGGTTGGACGAGGGCCACCACGCCGGGACGGGTATGGTTTCGGTTCGGCCCATGCCCGATGCCAACCGACCCATCGGCGGTGACCATGACCCACTCTGGTGCGGAGTTCACCGTCGCTGAACTCCGCCCCCGCCTGCGCCTGCGGGCCCGGCAACGATGAACCCGACCCACCGGGCCGCGCTGGCCGCCCAGATCGCCGAGGTCGCCGGGCGTGCCCTGGCCACCCGTCAGGTCGTCACCCCGATCGAGGTGCTCGTCGGCATCGGTTGGCTCCCAGCGGCCCAGGTCGAGGCGTGGCGGCGTGGACGTGTCGGCTTCCTGGAACGCGTCGCCTGTGCCAACCTCGCCCAGGTCACCACCGCGCTGCGGCTGCTGGCCGACTGGGCTCGGCTTCACGGTCTCACTCCCAGCGAGACCGTCTACGTGACCTGGACCAAAGATCGTCGCCGGTTGCGGTTCACCAAGACTGGTGACCCCCGCGTCGAACGTGCCTGGCGAACCCACTGGATCTCACC
>JAFGOK010000324.1 GCA_016926535.1 Micromonosporaceae bacterium
ACCCCGGCGGCGCAGTGCGGTGTTCATCGTCTGTGACCGGGTCGAGAGCTATCTGAGCTACCTGCGCCAGCGCCGGCCCGAGCTGTTCGGGCAGCCCGCAGCGCCAGACACCATCGCGACGGTCACTGACGCTGAGGTCGCTGCCGCCCGCTCGATGCCGGTGGTTGCCGCCCGAATCTGGATTGAGCAGGCCAATGCGCTGGTGATCGACCTTCGCAGCGCCTTCGCCTACGCCGTGGCGCACATCGCCGGTTCGGTGAACATCGTCGAGGAGCTCTTCGACGACCTGCTGCGGGGCGGCCTGCCGGTGGACGCCGCGCGGCCGGTACTGCTGGCCTGCCCGGTCGGGGAGGCCTCCCTCCGCTACGCGGCGCTGCTGACCAGGCTGGGGCATCCGGACGCCCGCAGTCTCGACGGCGGGATCGTCGCCTGGCGTGATGCCGACGCGCCCCTGGTACGCCCGTGACCGCCGGCGGGTCCACTCCAGGTGGCCCGAACCTGGCCGGCGGTGCGGACTGCCCGCGTGATCCGGATCGGGTCCTCGCGGAACTGGCCGGGTGGCAGCGGCAGGTGCGCGCGCAGTTCCCGATCCTGGTCGCCGCAGACCAGGTGTATCTCGACAGTGCCGCGACCTCGCAGAAGCCGCAGGCCGTACTCGATGCGGTGGTGGGGTACCTGACGGGATCCAACGCCAACGCCGGGCGGGGAGCCTACCGGTGGGCCAGCCAGACCACCGCGATGGTGCGTCGCTGCCGTGGCAGGGTCGCCGACCTGCTCGATGACCCCGACCCGCAGCGCTCTGGGGTCCATTTCGTCAGCGGTACCACCGAGGCACTGCGCCGGGTAGCGCTGGACTGGCTCGTCGACACCCTGGCCGACGGCGACGAGATCGTCGTCCCGGTGGCCGATCACATGGCCAACGTGACCCCGTGGCGCGAGGCCTGCGGCGCCCTCGCCAAGCGAGGCGTGACGGTGCGGCTGATCGACATGCCGTACCAGCCCTCGGGCGACTACGACGTCGCGGCACTGGCCGGGTTGCTGGACGAACGGACCCGGCTGGTCGCGCTCACCCACGTCCACCATGTCTACGGCGTGGACCTGAACGTGCACCGCATTCGCCGGATCGTCGGCGACGACGTGGTGATCTGCCTTGACGCCGCGCAGAGCGTTGGCCACCTGCCGGTGTCCGTGCGAGACCTGGACGTGGACTTCGTCGCGTTCTCCGGGCACAAGGCGATGGCCCTGCCCGGGATCGGGGTGCTGTGGGCCCGTAACGCCCGCGGTCCGCGCTACGTTCACCGGGGCTGGGATGGCAGCCCCAACACCGCTGGCGTGGTCAGCCTGGAAGCGGCCATCGACTGGCTCGACGCCACCGGGCTGGAGCGCATCGCAGCCTGGACGGTGGCGCTGGGCGCCCGGTTGACCGATGGGCTGCGGCGCCTGCCGGGCATCGAGATCCTTGGCTGCCAGACCAGCCTGGCGCTCGACTCGACCGTGCAGCGACGCCAGGGCCTCGTCACCTTTCGCCATGCCGCCATGAGTGCGACAGACCTGGGGTTCGTGCTGGCAGAGCACGGGTTGATGGTCCGGGCGGACGCCCACTGCCAGGGTGCGGCTGGCGAGCACGATGCCTCAGTGCGCGCCAGCCTGCACGCCTATACCACAGTTGCCGAGATCGACCGATTCCTGGCGGTTCCTGGCCGAGCTCAGCCGGGCGGCGGTCCGGACTGCGCCCCGCAGGCGCCCGGCGGGGTGACTGGCCGTGACCGCCGGTGGTCGGTGGTCACGGCCAGTCGGGTAGGCCGGTGGCCGGTGGTCAGCTCTGGAAGGTCACCTGCGCCGGGGTCGACCGCTGGGTGGTGGTGCCGTCGCCCAGCTGCCCGCTGCCGTTGTATCCCCAGGTCCACAGGTCGCCATCTTCGCGTACCCCGCAGGTGTGGTAGCTGAGAGCGAGGCTGCTGCTCCAGCTGGTGGCGGTGCCGACCTGGGTGGGGGCTGACTTGTGGGTGGTGGTGCCGTCGCCCAGCTGCCCGTTGCCATTGAAGCCCCAGCACCACAGGCTGCTGTCGGTCCGCACCGCGCACGCCGTGTAGAGGCCGGCGCTGACCCCGGTCCACGTGGTGGCGTTGCCTGCCTGGACCGGTGCGCTCTGCCCAGTGCCGCTGACCCCGAGCTGCCCGTACCCGTTGTCGCCCCAGCACCACAGGGTGCCGTTGGCGCGCGTTCCGCAGGTGAAGGCGTATCCGGCCCCCACACTGGTCCAGGTACTGGTGCCGACCTGCGTCGGAGTGATCGCGTGACTCACGCTGCCGACCCCGAGTTGCCCGTACGAGCTGTTGCCCCAGCACCACAGCGTTGCGTTGGTGCGGATGGCGCAGGTGTGCCCGAACCCAGCCGTGACGCTTGCCCAGTTGGTGTCGGTGCCGACCTGGCGCGGGGTGGTCTGGGTGTAGGTGACGGAGGAGCTGGCGGCCAGCTGCCCGAGCCGGTTGAAGCCCCAGCACCACAGGGTGCCGTCGGTCCGGACGGCGCAGGTGTGAGCGTCGCCCGCGCTGACCGCCGTCCAGGTGTCATTGCCGACCCGGACCGGGGCGGTCCGATTCGTCGTGGTGCCGTCAGCGAGCTGGCCCCTGAGGTTGCCGCCCCAGCACCACAACGATCCGTCAGTGCGGATCGCGCAGTTGAAGTTGCTTCCCGCGTCGATGCTGGCCCAGGTGGTGACGTCGCCGATCTGCACCGGGGTGGTCTGGCTGGTGTTCGTCCCGTTGCCGAGCTGGCCGCTGGTGTTGGCACCCCAGCACCACAGCGTTCCGTCTGCGTGGATCGAGCAGGTGTGCGCGTACCCCGCGGCGACGCTGCCAGCCGTCGAGGCGGTTACCGCAGCGGTCAGTGAGACGGATTCGGCGGCGCTGACACCTGCGGCAGCCGTGCCGACCATGATTCCAGCCCCGGCGACGGCGAGTGCGGTGGATGCCACCGCCAGGACGACGACGGGTCTTCCCGGAGACCACCGTCGGGTTCGCAGCCGACCATGCTGATACGTGTTCATCTGAGTTCTCTCCACTCGCACACCAGAGGCGTGGCCCGCCTGCGCTGGCCACGCTTTGCGACATCCCCCCAGCGGCGCAATCTAAGCGTTTAGATGGATCGTGACAAGCTACGCACCGTCGTGAGAGAGCTGGGCTCGCCAGCCGGCCTGCGATGATTCCATCGAACCCCGTCACCAGGACCTGCTGCGGGACCTTAAGACCCGTAAGTTTCAGAGGGCAACAACCACCCTGCAAGATCTACACCGGACTGTGGAACCGCAGCTCCGTCTCATTCCCTTCCCTGACCAGTTGCAACTGCATCAGCTCCCCGAGCCGGATCGCAACGTCGACGCCCGGAGTCACCGCCGGGTCTTCCCCGATGAACCATCGCTGGTCCAGAGTCATGATGTCCACGGACGGGTGGAGCAGCCCCTGCAGCGACAGCCCGTCAACGGCCACCTTGATCCCGCGAGCTCGCAGCGTCAGGAGATGGTCGATGACCGAAGAGTCGGCCAGGAGCACCTCGCCTGTGGCCTTCAGGACCAGACGATGAGCGTCCAAGCCGGTGCCGTCGAGGACCGAGAACACGGTGTCGACACAGTCGGGTGCCCGCAGCAGGGACAGCGGAAAGGTCACGATCAGGGCAGGTGACCCAACCGTTGCGTAGTGCTGCTGCCACTGGTCCCTCTGCTGGCAGGCATGGGTGACCAGCCATTCCCACACCCCGCCGGACGCCCCGACGAGCTCGGCTGCCGCGAGAATCAGCCGGGGCGGCAACAGCCCGCGGCGGGGATGATCCCAGTACGGCGAGGCCTCGACCGCGACCAGCTCGTTGGTCGCGACGGTCACCACCGGGTGATAGCGGATGTGCAGCGTGCCGTCCGTCAAGGCCTGACCGAGCTCGAGTCCCAGCGTCTCGGAGTCCGCGTCGGATTCTGCGCCCGCGTCGGCGGGGGCGTCATGGTGCAGGTGCCAGGAGTTGCCACCCCGACGCTTCGCCACATACATGGCCATGTCCGCTCGGTGCAACAGGTCATCGGCATCCTGGCAGGATCTGTCGAACAGGGCGATGTTGATACTCGGACGAGCCCACAACCGCCGCTCGCCCATAGCGATCGGCTCACTGGCCGCCGCCAGGATCCGATCGGCGACACTCGCGGCATTGGCCGCGCTGCCGACCCGTTCCAGCACGACGATGAACTCGTCCCCACCGAGCCGTCCTACGGTGTCGGACCCCAAGACACTTCGCCTGAGCAGGTTCGCGAATCCGGCCAGGAAACGATCCCCCACCTCATGGCCGAACGTGTCGTTGATCTGCTTGAACCGATCCAGGTCGATCAGCAGCACGGCGGTGGAGTCGCCAGTGCGGCGCGTGGCATCGAGGGCCCGGTCCAGCTGCTCGGCGACCTTGGCTCGGTTCGCCAGCCCGGTCAGGGTGTCAAAGTACATCATGTGCCGGTTGTCGCGGAGTGCGATGATCTGCCGCCCGATGACCGCGAGGGACATGACGAGCATGCACAGCACGAGTCCACCCCAGGGCAGCGGTCCATGCCGGAAGGCCGCGTACACCAGCAGCCCCAGCGACGGCGTGAGCGCGAGATAGGGAGCGGCCAGCGACGGGGGTGACCACCGCTGCTGGGGTGGTTGCTCTCCGGCGTGCCAGGCCCGGTGGCATTGGTCGATCGAGGCGAGGGCGAGCAGGAGGAGTCCAAGGTAGGCCAACCGGTTGACGACATAACCGGTGGCGAGGTCGAACTCGCCATGCACACTGATATAGCCAACGGAACTGTCGGCCAGGAACAGCGCCGTGGCACCCAGCAGCAGGAGCAGCGTGGGACGCCGCGCCTGGGTGTCCACGCCCCGGATCCGGACGGCGACCGCGCCGAACATCAGCGCGAGGTCCGCCAGCGGGAAGGTCAGCACCCGCGCGATCTCCGTCGCGCTCAGCCCCCGTTCCTCAAGAATTGGATATAAAAGGATATACCAGACAAGAGTGAACCCGCTGCCGAGGACGATGACGAAGTCGAGGGCGAACCGGTACCTGGCCCATCGGGTCAGCGCCTTCGTCGGGAGCAGCAGGATTCCGGTCAGCAACGGCACACACGACAGCGCCCGCAGGGTGTTCGAGAGCCCCAGCATCACCCTTGCGTCACTGGCGGCGGCGATCCCGATCCCGATCCCGGAGACGGTCAGGAGCAGCATGCCCAGGGCCGCCAGGCGCCAGGCCCGCCGCACTCCCGGTCGGAGTCGAGGATGGAATCCTGCCCGGATCGCGGCACCCAGGCCGATCACCATGGTCGCTGGAAACAGCACGCTGCCGAGGGCGGCGTGGATGGTCGGCTCATTGGGGGACAGGGCGTAGCCGAGGAACACCAGCCCGGCGACCACCCATGTGACCTGGACCCGGCGCTCGACGCGCCGAGGCGAGTGCTCAGCGACCGAGGCGGCCGGTACCCAGGGCATACCATCCCATCGGTACGCGTTTCGGGATGCTGAGGCATGGCCGCCAGGCAACTGGTGGTGGATTGCGCCTCGGTCGGTGGTGCTTTTGAGGTTTCCTTATTCAAGAGGGGTGAGGGTGTTGAAGATCGGCGCGATCAGCAGCGGGTAGGCGAACGTGACCAGCAGCGTGAGGCCCGCCGCGCTGGCGGCTCCAATCGCCCACCACCAGCGGCGAGCGCAGTGGATGATGACGAACACCCCCCAGCTCGCATCGGTATCGCCGACGATCTTCCACCTGGGCTTCCCATGGATCCCCAATCCTCAGGCTCCTGTCGTCGTGGAACCACCGGCGCAACTTGTGGGATGAAAGTCTACATAACTCGACTATCGATATCCAGGCCCTG
>JAFGOK010000041.1 GCA_016926535.1 Micromonosporaceae bacterium
AGGCAGGTTACTCACGTGTTACTCACCCGTTCGCCGCTCGAGTACCCCCGAAGAGGCCTTTCCGCTCGACTTGCATGTGTTAAGCACGCCGCCAGCGTTCGTCCTGAGCCAGGATCAAACTCTCCAACAAAACCTGTTGAACAAGCATCCCAGCAACAAACCAATGTCACCAAAGGTGTCACCAAAGGAATCCAAAACCAACACCAACCAAAACACCATCAGTGTCAGCCCGGGACAAAAAACAATACAATAGCACTGGCTATAAACAAGCACCCTGTTGAGTTCTCAAACAACACCCGCACACCGCACCAAACACCATTCCAGTGTCATCCGCGGGACTCAATTCCCAACCTAACCGATTCGCAGACCAGCGTCAAATCCGAGCCCAAACCACAAACCCAAACCCAACACCACCGCAGCCCACCAACCAGCAGACCACGCCACACCCTCAGAAAGACCAGGAAACCCAGCAGGCCCGTCCGCAACGCCACGACAACCGCCGCGCCAACATCGTCCGTTCCCCTACTGGCCAGTCCAGCCTACCGACCCCCAGCCCAACCACCAAATCAGAAGACCCAATCGGCGCGTCAGACCGGTTCCCCAGTAGCGAACCGGAGGCAAGGTTACGCGAGTCCCTGGCGACACGTCAAATGCCCATGTCCTGTGCTCTACGAGACGGTGACCTCTGCCCCGGCCACCGTCCGCTTTCCCCGACGCAAGACCAGCCAGCGGCCGTGCAGCAGGATCGTTGGATCGATCGGTACGTCAGCGTCGGTCACCCGAATATTGTTGACGTACGCCCCACCCTCCGCGACGGCCCGGCGTGCTTCCTTCAGACCGGAGGTCAGTCCGGCGGCCTTGAACAGTTCAGCAATGCTGGGCGGCTGGGCGCCCGGCACCGTCACCAGGCCAGCCTCGGTCAGCGCTGCCCGCAGCGTCGAAGCGCTAAGGCCAGCGAGGTCACCCCGCCCGAACAGGGCGTGGCTCGCGGCAATCACCTGGTCGGTCTCGGCCTTCCCGTGGACCAGCGTCGTCAACTCCTCCGCCAGCCGCCGCTGAGCCGCCCGCAGGTGCGGACGTTCCACCGTTTCCTGCTCCAGCGCGACGATCTCCTCTTGGTCGAGGAAGGTGAACGCCCTCAGTAACTGGCCGACCGTCGCGTCCTCGACGTTGATCAGGTACTGGTACCAGGCGTACGGGCTGGTCTTCTCCGCGTCCAGCCACAGGCTGCCCCCACCGGTCGACTTCCCGAGCTTCTGACCACTGCTGTCCGTCACCAGCGGAGTGGCGATCAGGTGGGCCGATTCCCCGGTGACTCGCCGGATCAGATCAGTCCCGGCGGTCAGATTGCCCCATTGGTCGCTTCCCCCGGTCTGCATCCTGCACTCGTACCGTTTGAACAGTTCAAGGAAGTCCATGCCCTGGAGAATCTGGTAGCTGAACTCCGTGTAGCTGATTCCAGCCTCCGAGTTCAGGCGAGCACTGACGGCATCCTTCGCAATCATCCGATTGACCCGGAAATGCTGGCCAATCTCCCGAAGGAAGTCGATTGCCGACAACGGAGCTGTCCAGTCCAGATTGTTCACCATCCGGGCGGCAAAGGCCCCTTCGAAGTCAAGGAAGGGCTCGATCTGAGCACGGATCCGCTCCACCCATTCCTGGACGGTCGCTCTGGTGTTGAGCTGCCGCTCGGACTGCGGACGCGGGTCGCCGATCAGGCCGGTCGCGCCTCCCACCAGAGCCAGCGGCCGGTTGCCGGCCCGCTGTAGCCGCCGCAAAGTCAGGATCTGTACCAGATTGCCGAGGTGCAGACTAGGCGCCGTCGGATCGAATCCGCAGTAGTAGGTCATCGGCCCGCGGGCGATCTCGCCGCGCAGCGCGTCGAGATCAGTTGACAGCGCGATCAGCCCGCGCCATTGCAGCTCATCAACAATCGACTGGGGTTGCGTCACGGCGTTGATTGTCCCTCATCTGCCCGCGACCCCATCGGCAGCCCGAACATGCAAATCTACGTTAAGTGGTCTGGCCCTCCCCAGTGAGCCAGGGCATACCCTCAAAGGCACCGCGATCTGCCCACAACGGGGGAGTGCCGCCGCCCCGGACGAGACAGGGGTACGGGGACAACGCACCGGCGTCGGTACGGCGGGTAGGTCGCGGATTACTGACAGCACGGCGTTCCTCCAAGTGATCCGCGACCCTGCTCAGCTCAGCGGGGAACGACCTGCTCAGCCGTCCACTCTCGCCAGCCATCCAGCTGGGCGACCGCCCCGGCCAGCTGCTCCGCGACCGGGCCAGGACCAGTCGAGCCAGGGGTCGTCCTAGCGGCCAGCGCCCCCCGCACACACAGCACTTCTCGTACCTGCGGAGTCAGGTGCTGGCTGACCGCAGCGAGATCGGCGTCGCTGGCCTCGCTGAGGGCGATCTCCCGCGCGGCGCACATCAGCACCAGCCGGCCGGTGATCTCATGGGCCTCCCGGAACGGCACCCCCTGCCGGACCAGCCACTCCGCGACCTCTGTCGCCAGCGTGTACCCAACAGGTGCCGCCTCGGCCAGGCGGTCGACGCGCACGGTCATCGTCGAGATCATTCCCGCGAGCGCAGGCAGCACCAATTCCAGGGTTTCAACCGCGTCGAAGACGGGCTCCTTGTCCTCCTGAAGATCCCGGTCGTACGCGAGGGGGAGGCCCTTGAGCATGGTCAGTACCCCGGTGAGGTGGCCGACCAGCCGGCCTGACTTGCCTCTGGCCAGCTCCGCCACGTCTGGGTTCTTCTTCTGCGGCATGATCGAAGAGCCGGTCGCGAACGTGTCGTCCAACTCGACCCACCCGAAGGACGGGGTCGTCCACATCACGACCTCCTCGCCGATCCGGGAGAGGTGCACCCCGATCAGGGCGGCGCAGAAGAGGAACTCGGCGACGAAATCCCGGTCGGAGACCGCGTCGATCGAGTTGGCCGCAGGCCCTGTGAACCCGAGTTCCGTCGCGACCTGTGCCGGATCAAGCGGCAGCGACGATCCGGCCAGCGCTCCGGCGCCCAGCGGGCAGATCGCGGCCCGGACGTCCCAGTCCCGCAACCGGTCAAGGTCGCGGAGCAGGGCTTGGACATGGGCCAGCAGCTGGTGACCGAAGCTGATCGGCTGCGCAGGCTGGAGGTGGGTGAACCCCGGGGCCGGGGTAGTGACGTGCCGCTCCGCCTGCTCAATCAGCGCCTCGATCAGCTCGACCAGCCACAGCCCGACTCCCCGAGCGTGATCACGAAGATAGAGGCGGAGGTCGGTCGCGACCTGGTCGTTGCGGGACCGCCCCGCTCGAAGCTTGCCCCCGAGCGCCCCCAGGCGCTCCAGCAGCCCTCGTTCGAGCGCGGTGTGGACGTCTTCGTCATCGATGCTCGGCCGGAACTGGCCCGCCGCGCAGGCGCTCTCCAGATCGTCGAGCGCGGCGAGCATCCGCCCGAGTTCCTCGTGGTCAAGCAGACCCGCCCGGTTGAGTACCCGAGCGTGGGCCCGCGAGGCCGCGAGATCGTACGGAGCAAGGTGCCAGTCGAACTGCACACTGACCGACAACCTCGCCAGGGCCTCGGCCGGCCCTCCGGCAAAGCGCCCGCCCCACAGCCTGGTCGGGTTCTGCTGCTCGTGCTCCACCGTCTCTCTCCTCCCCTTCCCGTCGTCCGAGGGCCTCTGCCCTCGGACGACGCCACCGTCCGTCTGTCCGCAGCCCGGTCAGGCCAGCTCTGCGTCCCGCCTGGCGGCCTGCCGGCTTGGCAGGCCGAACAGCTCGATGAAGCCCTTCGCATTGGACTGGTCGAACTGGTCGCCCTGGTCATAGGTGGCCAGGCTGAAGTCGTAGAGGCTGGCCTCGGACCGCCGTCCGTTGACCACGGCGCGCCCGCCGTGCATCGCAAGCCGGATCTCGCCGCTGACATGCCGCTGTGACTCCTCGATGAACGCCTCCAGGGCTCGCTTCAGCGGGGAAAACCACAGGCCGTCGTACACGAGCTCGCCCCAGCGCTGGTCAACGCCCCGCTTGAACCTGGCAAGGTCCCGCTCGGTCGTGACGTTCTCCAACTCCTGGTGGGCAATGATCAATGCGATCGCCCCCGGCGCCTCGTACACCTCGCGGCTCTTGATACCGACTAGGCGGTCCTCGACCATGTCCAGCCGCCCAACGCCCTGAGCGCCGGCCCTGCGATTCATGAGGTCGATCGCCTGGAACGGCGTGACCTTCTCCCCGTCGATGGCCACCGGGATCCCGGCCTCGAAGGTGATGACCAGCTCGTCGGGCTCACGCGGCGCCGTCGGATCCGCGGTGTAGGTGTAGATGTCCTCGATCGGTGCGTTCCACAGATCCTCCAGGAACCCGGTCTCAATCGCCTTGCCCCACAGGTTGGCGTCCAGAGAGTACGGGGACTTGTGGGTCACGTCGATCGGAAGGCTGCGCTCCTCGCAGTACGCGATGGCATTGTCCCTGGTCCAGGCGAAGTCCCTGGCGGGTGCGATGACCTTGAGGTCAGGGGCGAGGGCCCCGATCCCCACCTCGAAGCGCACCTGGTCATTGCCCTTGCCGGTACAGCCGTGGGACACGATCGTGCCGCCGTGCTTCTTGGCGGCGGCCACCAGATGCTTGACGATCAGTGGCCGGGACAGGGCACTGACCAGTGGGTACCTGTCCATGTAGAGAGCATTGGCCCGAAGGGCCGGCATGCAGTAGTCCGCGGCGAACTCGTTGCGCGCGTCAACAACCTCGGACTCGATGGCACCGCAGTCCAGCGCTCGCTGGCGGATGACGTTGAGGTCCTCCCCGCCCTGGCCGACGTCGACCGCCACCGCGATCACCTCGGCGTTCATCTTCTCCGCGAGGTACGGGATGGCCACCGAGGTGTCCAGGCCCCCGGAGTACGCGAGCACGACGCGCTCGGTCATGGTGTGGTGCCCCTTTCGGTTTCATCTGTAGTACGTGCCCAGGCCGCGAGCCGGTCGGCGAGCTGATGCCCGCCGATGGTCTCCCTGGCAACGACGAGGATGGTGTCATCGCCGGCAATGGTGCCGACGACCTCTGGAAGCCCGGAGCGGTCCAGCGCACTGGCAAGAAACTGCGCCGCTCCTGGCGGGGTTCTCAGGACAACCAGGTTGCCGCTCGCGTCGGTACTGGTCAGCAGCTCCCGCAGCAGCCGGATGAGCCGGGCGGGAGCCTGCTCCGCTTGACGCAGGACCGGATTCCCGTCCTCCGGGATCAGGTAGATCGCCGGCCCCCCGTCGCCGGCCCGCACCTTGATGGCCCCGAGTTCTTCGAGATCCCGGGAGAGGGTCGCCTGGGTGACCTGGATGCCCTCTGCCCCGAGCAGGTCGACCAGCTCGGTCTGCGAGCGCACGGCACGGTCCCGGACGAGCTCGATGATGCGCTCATGCCGAGCGGCCTTCGAGTGATGGTGCGCGTGGCCCTGGGGATGACCTTGCGCGTGGTCCTGGGGATGACCTTGCGCGTGGTCCTGGGGATGACTGGGTTCGCGGCTCTGCATGTCGCTGGGAGCATGGAAGACGCTCATCGTTTGCCCGCCTCCGACAGAAGGAAGGTCAACACGGCCTTCTGGGCATGCAGCCGGTTCTCCGCCTCGTCCCAGGCAGCACTCGCAGGCCCGTCGAGCACCTCGTCGGTGATCTCCTCGCCCCGGTGCGCCGGCAGGCAGTGCAGCACGATCGCCTCCGGAGCCGCCTGCCGCAGCAGGGCCTGATTGACCTGGTACGGCAGAAACGGCGTGATGCGATCCAGCCCGTCCGCCTCCTGCCCCATCGAGGTCCAGGCGTCTGTCGCGACGACCTCAGCTTCGCGTACGGCTTCGGTCGGGTCCTCGACCAGGCTGACCGAACCGCCGGTGGTCGCCGCGATCGCAATCGCCCGTTCGATGACAGCCTGGTCCGGAGCGAATCCCGCAGGACCAGACAGCCGGATGTGCATCCCGGCGGTCGCACCGGCCAGGGCGTAGGAGTTGGCCATGTTGTTCGCGGTGTCCCCGAGATAGGCCAGGGTCTTCCCCGCGGCAGACCCGAACCGCTCCCGGATCGTCATGAGATCCGCAAGCAACTGGCAGGGGTGGAACCCATCGGTCAGGGCATTGACCACTGGGACGGTCGCGGCGTCGGCCAGCTCCCTGACCCGGTCGTCGCCCGTTGAGCGGATGACGATTGCGCTGACGTACCGGGACAGCACCCTGGCGGCGTCCCCGATCGTCTCTCCCCGACCGAAATGGGTCGATCTCGCATCGATGATCATCGGATGCCCGCCGAGCTCGACGATCCCGGTCTCGAACGAGGCCCTGGTCCGCAGGGATTG
>JAFGOK010000325.1 GCA_016926535.1 Micromonosporaceae bacterium
CACGACGTCTCTGGCCAGCGCGTTCGCTCTCCGCCCCGAGCCGAGCAGGCGCTCCGGGATAATCGTCCGGTACTCACGTTGATAATGTCGCAAATTGGCATGAATCGTACGGTTCCAGTCAATATCACCGTGACGGGGACGGGTGGTCCTGGCAGACCGGTTCACAGCGCCGGCCACTGCCGCCCGAGTACGCTGCGTGACTCTCTGTTCCAGCTGCGCCACAACCGTTGCCACCACCGCCCGCGCCGCCGCCCTGCTGCGATCTGGCATGACCCGGCTGAGCGACAGCAGCGTCCCCACCAGGTGCACATCGGGCTGGACAGCGACCAGCATCTCCGGTTCCAGCAGCAGGCGGGTGAGATCAAGCCGCTCGATCGCGTCGGCTTGCATGATCTGCACAACGCTTGAGGGGAAGTAGGTGCGGATATCCCCAAGCCAGCGGGCAACCCGGGGGGCGGAAGCACCCAACCCGCCCTGCCTTGCCGGGCGCTCGCCGCCACGCCCAGTCCCGGTGCCCCGGTCGTCTGGCGCTGCATCGTAGAGGGCGCCCAGCGCCGCGTCGATCGCGCGATCATCGCCATCGAGCCGGTGCGAGGTGCCCTCGGCCCCCTCGCCTCCGCCCAGGGCCAGACGCCAGCGGCGCATCCGCTCGTGCTCTAGGTCCCGCTCCTGGCCGGTGTCCCGGTCGTGGCCGGTGTCATCCATTGGAGACCTCCCTGGATGCTCCGCCCCCGAGCTGGCGGGCGACTTGCCCGGTCACACGCTCGTCCCAGCCGAGAATGCCGGCGACCGTTCGCAGCACGGCGGCCCCACGCTCGGCATCGAACTGGTCATCCGAGCGTTCGGCTGAGTCGCCGCCCGCCCTCAGGCCAGCGGCACGCTCACCGATCATTCGTCGCTCCGGGCCGGAGTACCCGCTGAACGTCCTCCGCAGGAGCGGTAGCACCTCGATGAATGCCGCTGGAGGAATCCCGGTGAGCCACTCGTCGACTAGGTGGAGCAGGCGCTCGTCGTGCACGAGCAGCAGCCCGTCCCCGGACAGGAATCCCTCGATCCAGGCCGCCGCCCGCTGCGGCGGCACACCCACGGTCAGCGTCAGCGCCATCCTGCCCGCCGTCTCACGCACCTCGACGATGCCCGCGTCGAGCAGAAGGCGGTTCAGGCGACCGGAGAGCAGCGCAGGCAACCAGTCTTCCGTCGCCAGCGAGGCAAGCGCCTCGTGCCACATCTCGGCCATCTCCGCCGCGCCGGGCCGCTCGTTGCCGGTCCCGGCACGCAGCAGACCGATACTCGCGTGAACAGCGTCGATCCGGTCGCGCATCGCCGCCGCGGCTGGTTCGTCCAAGCCGTGCAGGGCGCCGGGAAGGCCGACACAGACCCGGGTGACCATTCCGGCCGCGACCCCTTGGAGGGCGTCCAGGTCCGTTCCGCGCACATCTCCGTACCGCAGGGTTCTGGTGAGGGCCGGCAGCGCCTCCATCAAGTGCGCGACGTCGCAGTCGAGCGCCACCCGCTCGCCGAGGGCTGTGACCAGGCCAGGAAGGGTCTCGCCGAGGTCCGCGAGCAGGCACTGCTCGACCAACCCTGTGACGTCCTTCAGCGTTGCGGCCTGGTGCGCCAACTCGGAGACCCTCGCGGTGGCCGCATCGATCAGGCTCGCCCCGTATGCGCTTGCCGCAATGAGATCAACTGAGAACTCCGGCCGCCAGCCGAGCCTCCATGACTCGCGAAACGTCCCCCGGCCCCGGCGGGTCGGAATGGACCGTCCCCACTCGACCCCGAGCAGCAGCAGGCGGCGCAGCAGTCTGCTGCGTTCCAGATCGATCTCGCGCCGAAGGTCCAGATCGATCTCGCGGGGCAGCGGGTTCGGTGGCAGCCGGAGTCTGCGCTGGGCGGCCGAGACATCCCGCAGGAGCGGCAGGCCGGTCTCGGTCTCCGGGACCCGTCCAAAGCGTTCCCCGACGACCAGCCTGCGATTGATGAGTGCGAGTCGCAGTTCGTCCCCGCCGCAGAGCACCGCCCCGGCCGCATCGGTCACCTCGGTCAGCCCGGCCAGTGGCCGGCCCCGGACGGTCGCGAGCGCCTCGGCGAGCCGGGTCGCCTCGATGACGTGGTCACTGGACACGTCGATCCCCTCGCGGCGCAGGACGCCCGCGGCTCGGACCAGCCACCGTGCGACCGGCTGGTCTGGGGCGGTAAACAAGTGGTGGTACCACCCCGGCGAGCTAACTCCCGCTCCATATCCGCTCCCGGACGCCATCCGGACGTGAGTCCACGGCACCCAGGACACCGTGACCTTGATCCTCGGCAGGCCCCGGAGGATGGCCGTGTCGGCGCTCGCAGAGGGCATCGGGGCGGTGAGAGCCGGAACATGCCATGCCCCGCACACGACAGCGATCTTCTCGTACTCCCTCGCGGCGGCCCGGATAGCCCTGCGCATGCTCGCCTCGCGCCGCTCCTGGTCGCGTTGAGTCGCCCCCGACGCCCGCACCGCTTCCATCGCCTCGGCGATCACCGCGAAGGGGACGAATGCGGCCTCCTCGGATCCCCGCTCCGCCGGTGGTGATCGGCGGTGCTCGACGACGTCCTCCCACCAGCGCTCGGGGTCGTCGTACCCGGCTGCTGCGGCGAGCGCCGCGACCGGGTCGGTGCCCCCAGCCTCCGAGGCCGCCTCGGTCTCCGGAAGCATGCCAGCGTCCATTGCCAGCCGCACCGCGGCTGGCAGATCAATGAACCGGACCGCCACGTCGTTGGCCAGCGCCCAGCGGATCGCCTGCCATTCTGGGGAGAACTCCGCGAACGGCCAGAATGCCGCGCTGCCTCGCTGTACCCGCTGCCCAACCGGGCAGGCGAGGATCGCTACCGGCGCGCGCATCCGCTCGTCGCCGGCCAGAGCGACCACAGCGTCCGCCTCTGGCGGCCCCTCGACCAGCACGATCTGCGGGCGGAACGCCGAGAGCGCCCGCCGCACGGCCCGGGCGGAGCCCGGGCCGTGATGTCTGACTCCGAGGAGCAGCGGTTGCGCCACGGTGCCCTCCCCGGTCATCTGGACGATCGACCGCTGGGTGTCCCCAGGACCGCCGTGGCCTCTCGCGCGGCCCGGTAGAAGTCCCGCCACCCCTCGCGCTCCCGGAGGACGGCCTCCAGGTACTCCTGCCACACGACCCGATCGGACGCCGGATCCTTGACGATGGCTCCGATGATCCCGGCAGCGATATCCGCGGGGCGCAACCGGCCGTCGCCGAAGTGCGTCGCCAACGCCATACCTCCTGTGACAACTGAGATCGCCTCGGCGGTCGAGAGCGTCCCGCTGGGGGATTTGAGTTTGGCCTTGCCGTCTGTGGTCAGGCCGGACCGCAGCTCACGAAACACTGTGACCACTCTGCGGATCTCCTCGAACGAGGTCGTCAGCTCCGGAAGCTCCAGGGTCCTGCCAAGCGCCGCAACCCGGCGGGTCACGATGTCCACCTCCTCATCCACCGACGCTGGGACAGGCAGTACGACGGTGTTGAACCGCCGCCGCAGGGCCGAGGACAGCTCGTTGACCCCCCTGTCCCGATCATTGGCCGTCGCGATCAGATTGAAGCCCTTCCGTGCGGGAATCTCGCCGCAGAGCTCCGGAACCGGCAGGGTCTTCTCGGACAGGATCGTTATCAACGTGTCCTGGACGTCGGACGAGATCCGGGTCAGCTCCTCGACCCGGGCGATCTGGCCGCCACTCATCGCCCGAAGGACCGGGCTTGCGACCAGAGCCGCCCTCGACGGTCCCTCAGCGAGCAACCTCGCATAGTTCCAGCCATACCGGATCGCCTCCTCTGGCGTCCCCGCGGTGCCCTGAACCAGGAGCGTCGAATCGCCGCTGACCGCGGCAGCCAGGTGTTCCGAGAGCCAGGTCTTCGCCGTCCCCGGCACGCCGAGCAGCAGCAATGCCCGGTCGGTCGCGAGGGTCGCCACCGCGATCTCCATCAGGCGGCGCTGGCCGACGTACTTCGGGGTGATCGGAGTGCCATCCGCCGCCGTACCCCCGAGCAGGTAGGTGACGACAGCTGAGGGCGACAGGCGCCATCCCGGAGGTCGCTGCTCCTCGTCGCACGCCGCGAGAGCGGCGAGTTCTCCGGAGAACTCATCCTCGGCATGCCTGCGCTGGACGTCTTGTTCTCCCTCCACCAGGCCTGGGACGCCCGGGACTGCATTCAGGTCGATCACAGAAGCTCCTCCAGCATCCGGCTGCGGTACCGCAGGGTTGACGCCAGCCTGCCAGTGGCCGCCACGATCGGATCACGGGGACGAGCGCCACTCGCCGCCAGCAGAGCGATCGCGGCGACCCGGTCGAGCGTGGCCGTCGGCAGGCGAAGCGCTGCCATCTCACACAGCCCGGTGACTCGCCACGCGCCGGCGCGGCGCGTGGCGACCCCCGCTTCAAGCGCGGCCAGGAAAGCCTCGGTGACCGCATCGGGCCACGGCCGCGGGCACAGCTCCAGCAGCCGCTCGATTCCGACCGCCCCAGCATCCGCCAAGCCGCCGGCGAGCGTATCGGCGGCGATCCTCGCGATCTCCTCCGCAGGCAGCACGTCATACAGCGCTTCAACGAGCAGCCGGTCGTCCGGTCGCTCTCCGGCCCGGACGCAGGCTGCCAGGACGGCCACCAGCGCGATGGCCCAGTCCGCGTCCCGAGCCGCGATGGAGGCTCGGGCCAGGCCGCGGTGAAGCACGACTGCCCACCCCTCGGTCACCGGCCGGCGAAGGAAGTGCTCGGGCGGGCCGGGCCAGATCCCCAGCGGAGTCCTGGCGAGCACCTCCTCAAGGAGCCAGGCGCGTTGCCCGACCCCGGCGGGCGGGCGGACGGCGATGCCATCCCGGCGCATGCCCTCATCGCAGCCGGCTGGGGGAGTGACGAGCACGGTGCCCGCCCCCCTTGCGTCAACGCAGGCCGTGGCCCGCCCGGCCATGCGGCGCGCGTACCCGCTGCCGGGCAGCGCGACGAGCATGGTCCCGGCAGTTGCCCGGATGGAGGGACGCCGGTCGCGCAGTGCCCGCTCAAGCAGCGGTTCGTCCCCGGTGGAGAGGCGGGCAGCAAGCGCGGGCAGGAGGGCTGCCCGGTCATCCGGCGTCTGGTCATCCCACTCCGCGGCCAGCAGGCACGAGGCTGCCCGGGGATCCGCTGCCCGGAGGGCGGTCAGATAGGCGACCCGTTGCCCGATCGTACCGAGCTCCCAGGTTGCCCGATCGTGATGATCCACCGGGCCACCCGCAGGAGCGCCCGCCACGGCCCGGTGGTGGTACGCCCACTCCGCCCGCTGGGCCGCAAGCCAGGCAGCCCGCTCGCCCGCGGCCGGAGCGATCAGCGGGCGAATGAGGGGATTGCGCCTTCCCACGTCGAGCAGAGCGGGCACCAGCTCCCCGGGCACCTCCATCGAGTTGCCCGCCGCGCGGGCAAGCCACTCCGCGAGCAGCTCGATGCGGGCAGCCGCATCGCGCAGCGGTCCGTGCTGCCTGGTCTTGCTGCCCGGGGCGAGCAGCTCCGCCAGGCGGGCAACCGCTGCGGGCGGCGCGGGCAGCAGACGCTGCCCGGCCACGGCGGGTGGCGCGGGCAACCTCTGCGGCGGAAGCACCCGCGGGCGCATCGCCGCGCGCCGGCAACTGCCGATGACCGCTGCGAGTTCGAGCAGCGCCACCGCGGGGTCGCCCGGCAGGTGCCCGCCATCGTGCTGATCGGGAAGCGGTACCGCCCGGCGCTGAGTCCCGACCAGGGCGGTCGCCAGGATCTCCGACCACGGGGGCAGGTACGCCGTCATAGCCCGACCGCCCTCCCATCCACCCATACGGCCATGGGCCGGATGCCCGAGGCAGACCACTCCCCGGAGATCGTTGCCGGTCGGCCAGCAACCGCACCGACCAGACGCCACGGGTCGGTCCCCGCCAGATCCATCGAAATCGCCGTTCCGTCCCGCTCCGCGATGAACCATCGCCCAGAGCTGGGGGTGTCCGGTGCAACCGGCACGACAGCCGACAGCACCATCGGCCACTGCTCAAGCCACGGATCTCTGGCAAGAGCATCCGCGTACTCGCGCAACGCCTGGCCGATCGAGGCACCGGCCGGAACAGGAGCGGCCCTGCCCAGCCCTGCGGAGTCCCGGTCCGCGATCAGGGCACGCAGCGGTTGAGCACCGGGGTAGAACGCGAGTTCCCCCCCGATCCTCGCGCCGAGCGGCAGATCTTCCGAGAAGGCCTGGCCAGGGCCGGCGAACCAGAGTACGAGGGCTGGGACGTTCGATGCTTCCCCGCGCAGCCACACCCTCCGGACGAGCAGGGTGTCCTCCTGCTCATCGCGAACGCCGACCACCAGCCAGACGTCCCGTATCCGAGACTGCCCGGCGAGCACGTCCCTGGCCGACGTCGGCATGCCACAGCGGGTGAGCACAGTCGCAACAAGATCATTTGGCAACCGATCGGCTGCGTGGAAGGCAGAGATCAGCAACCGCAGCAGCCCAAGCTCGGTCAGCAGCCGATCGGAGTCGCTCGCGATGGAGGCCAGCCTTCGCACTGTCCCGGCAACCGCTGTCGCCTTGGCATCGACCAGGCGCGCCGCAGCGGCATCCCACGGTTCGTATCCGGCGCCGGCCAGGCCGGCGATACCGAATCGGATCTGGTCCGCCAGCCACCGATCAAGATCGTCGAGCCCGGTAGCGATGCTGCTCCTCCGAGCTGCCAGCGCCCGGTGGCCAATCTGTCGCCCGGCTGGACCCGGACTCTCGGATCCAGCTTTCCGGGCAGGCTCGGGACGCGAATGCTCGGCCTCCTCGGAGTGCGGATGCTCGGCCTCCTCAGGATGCTGGTGTTCCTGCCCGGAACGCCACGCGGCGACCCAGCCCGGGATCCGGCCCTGCGGGATCGCTTCACTGGCCCAGGCCAGCAGCAGACCGAGCGCGTGCTTGCACGGATACTTCCTGCTCGGGCAGGAACAGCGGTATCGCGGACCGTCCAGGTCCACCGCCGTCCGGTACGGCACTGAGCCGCTGCCCCTGGCAAGACCCCAGACGACCGCCGCTCCGCTCGCAGCGGAATCGGGCTCGGCCCGCCCAGCCTCCACCCAGACCTCATCGCTTGCCAGACGCTGCGCGGCTCGCCGTGAGGCGAGGTCCGGGGCCAGGGCCAGGATGTGATCGGTGGACCACCGCTGCGCCGCTTGTTCGGGCATGAGTCACTGTACCCAGCGGTACCCAGCTCACGTCCGTTGTGATGGCTCTCGCGCGACACGTCGCGAGTAGACATAATTGAGCAGGATCGATGTTTTCAATGTGATTTTTGCAGTCTCTCAATCACTTTCAGTAATCTTAGATGCGTACATTTGTTTTAGAATATTCCATACTTCTCATATCCTGAATCGACCGGCAAATCGTAGTACCGTTTTGAGAAGGCCTGCCGTAAGCTGCTTGTCAACGACACCGATCGGGTTTCACGGGGCGAGACAGAGCCCGACCGACCACACTCTTATAGCCCAAGGAGCTCACAATGCGTGAGTGGTTCTGGCCCTAGTCACACTTAATTCCCCAATCCTTCCTCGGACAATGGTTGACAACAGTGCCCTCCCATCCAGCACCATTCAGGGAAGCGAATGGGTGGTGAGGTGATCTCAGGCTCCTACGACGATAAGACCAACCGGCGGCTCCGGCTGCTTGTTGGTCTCGTCGTCGTATGCGCTGCTCTTGTCTTTGGCGCCGCAGTGTCGGAAGCGCCAAGAACGCAACGGCATCTCGCTGCCGCGGTCCTGTTCACGGCGTTGATCGCGGTTGCGCAATCCCTGCGCATCCGGCTGAGGTTCGGTGCCGACTACATCGTGCTTTCCCCGATGTCAGCGGCGGCGCTGGTGTCCACCACGTTCCTTCCCGCCTCCTGGGCCATTGTCGCGACCGGGGGCGGCATGATCATCAATACGCTGGCCAGCCAGCAGAGACCTATTAAGATCGGCTTCAATGTCGGCAAGGAGATCCTTGCCGTGGGGGCGGCGGCCTGGTCATGCGCCCTGGTGGGAATACCCCCGGCGTTCGACGGAGTCGCGACACCCCTATCCGGCCGCGTTCTCGGCCTCGCCGCAGCGGCGATCGGGTATGCCCTGGCCGACGAATTCCTCTCCGTCCTGCTGTTCTCTCTGATCACCCAGATGCCGGTCCGGCAACGGATTCTCATCCACCTGGATATGGGCATCATCAGCAGGCTGGTGAGCTTTCTCATCGTCTTCGTCGCGCTCTGGGCGTACGACCTGCAACCCTGGTTCGTCGCGGTGCTTCCCTTCCTGGTGTATGCCATGCACCTTGCCTCCGCGAACCAGCTGCGCAGCCGCACGGAGCGCCGGGCATGGCAGCGACTGGCCCAGGCGACCGATGAGCTCAATACGGTCGACCTTGACATCGTGGTCCAGACCGCCATCCGGAGGGCCGCGGAGTTGTTCTCCGCAGATGAGATCGATCTCAACATCACCGTGCCGCCCGCCCCTGCTCGCCTGGTTCGAGGCACCCGCGCCGGCATCGTCTTCGACGGAGCGGCGGCAACGGCTCCGCAGGGCGGCGGTTATGTGATCACTGCCTTGACCGACGCCGGTCACGAGGCCGACGCTGGCACTCTGACCCTGAGGTTCTGCAATCCGATCGGCTTCTCGGAGCGAGAGCTGTACACCCTGCGCAGCTTCGCGACCGCCATCAACACCGCCGTACGCAACGCGGCGGCCTTCGCCGAGGCCCGCAGACTCGTCGCACGTCACCAGCGAGCGGCGCACGAGGACCCCCTGACTGGGCTGGCCAATCGGATCATGCTGCGTGCGTACACAGCCGACCTGCTGGAGACCATCGCAGCGCCGGAGACCCTCGCGCTGCTTCTCATCGACCTAGATCATTTCAAAGAGGTCAATGAGACGCTCGGCCACGCTGCCGGAGACACGCTGCTGGTCGAGGTCGCCCAGCGGTTGCAGAAGGTCGCTGGCCAGGGGGACCTCGTGGCCAGGCTCGGCGGGGACGAGTTCGCCGTGCTGCTGGTCGGTCCCTTCCCACCTGCTGGGCCGGTCCGCAGGGCGCTGGAGATCCTGGCCGTCCTCGATACTCCAGTCGAGCTTGACGGCATGAGCATCGGCATCGAGGCCAGCGGCGGCATCGCAACCCCACCGGTGACTCGATGCGTTGACGAGCTGCTGCGCCGCGCCGACGTCGCGATGTACCAGGCCAAGCGCAAGGGGCAGCGGGTGGCCGCGTACACCCGATCGAGCGACACAGCCAGTATCGGCTCGCTGAGCCTCGGCGGAGATCTTGCGCGGGCAATCGCCGAACGCCAGTTCATCCTGGACTTCCAGCCCATCGTTGACCTCGGGAGCGGCGAAGCCATCGCAGCTGAGGCCCTGGCCAGATGGCAACATCCAGGCCGGGGTTGCCTCCGGCCAGACCAGTTCCTCGACGGCATCGAGCGATCCGGCCAGCTGCCGGGGTTCGCCGAAATCGTGCTCGACCAGGCACTCACCGCCGTCCGAGAATGGCAGGCCGGCGGATTCCCGATGGACGTGGCCGTCAACGTCTCGCCGAAGAGCCTGCTCGATCCGGACTTCCCCGCCGCCGTCCAGACGATGCTGGCCCGCCACGACGTGCCAGCGGAGACTCTGGTCATCGAGCTGACAGAATCCGTGACGATCAGCCAGAACAACGTGGTCGACGAGGTGCTTGGGGCATTGCGGTCGGCCGGCGTGCGGCTCGCCCTGGACGACTTCGGCACAGGATTCTCTTCGCTCTCGACGGTCACCCGAATCCCGGTGTACGAGCTGAAAATCGATCGCAGTTTCGTCTCGAACATGGACTCGCCAGCGGCAGCGGCGGTGGTCCGGTCGACCATTGAGCTGGCCCGTTCCCTTGACCTGCTGGTGGTTGCTGAAGGAGTCGAGACCGAGGACCAGCGACGCCGGTTGTGGGAACTTGGGTGTCCCGCCGGGCAGGGCTACCTGTTTGCCCGGCCGATGGCAACGCAGCGGCTGCTGTCCCGCTTGGGACGAGGGGTCGGCGGGCAACCGGGCCATCTGGTCGCTCCGATCAATACCGACGCATCCGTCGTCCGGATGCTTTCTACCCGACGCACGAGGGGCGATCAGCAGCGTTTTGACCGGAGTGGCTAGCAACGGGTGATTAGATCGCTGATGTGCCCGGATCAGCGTTTTCGAGCAGGCGACGGCCGGCCCGCCGACCCGCCGACCCGCTCTGGGGCGATTTGCTGATCTACCTGGTGTCCGCCGTTTTCGCTGTTGTGACCGTGCGGCTTTCGACGCTGTCCCCGCACCGCGCATGGGGGGCGGTCGCCTTCTGGGGATACTCGGCGTCTGCGGCAATGGTCGTGCTCCAGCTGCTACTGAATCGCCCATGGGTCGATCGCAACCGCTCGTGCCCACCGGCGGGCGACCGCCTGATAACTGGTCTCCGGGCGAGGGCCGTCATCACCGCCACCACGTGGATCACCGTAGTGGGTGTTCCCCTCGCAGGGCAGGCCATCTGGCGTGCCAGCGGCCGGACGGGCTTTGCCCAGTCGGAGGTCCTGGTGGTCGAGACCGCAGGGCGCCGGCTGCTGGAGGACGGAACGCCGTACCTCGACCGGATCGCCATCGCCACGCTTCATCCGAACGAGCAGGTCCTGGCATACACGCCCTACCACCCTGGTATGGCCGTGTTCGGGATGCCAAGGGTGCTCTTTCGATCCGCATGGTGGACCGACGCCAGAGTCTGGTTCGCCCTGGTGACGATCGCAGCGCTGGTTGGCACGATCTTCGTATTGGCGGACCGCCTTGGTCATGCCGGGGGCGCCAACCGGCTTCTTCGGATCATCCAGGCGACCACAGTGCTGCCGACCTGCGCGCTGACCCTCGCAACAGGCGGAGACGATCTCCCAGTACTCGCCCTGTGCCTGCTCGCCATGACGTTCGCAACTCGCGATCGTTTCCTGGCAGCAGGGCTGGCCGTCGGGGCAGCAGCATCCCTCAAACTCACGGCACTGCCGGTGGCCGTGGCGCTGCTCGCGCTTGCCGCCACCAGAAGGCGACCGGCCGCCCGGGTCTTCTGCTGCGGGGCGTTCGGGTTGCCTGCGCTTGTCCTGCTACCTGCGGTACTCGTCAACCCTGCCGCACTGGCCGAAAACGTCCTGCGGTTCCCCACAGGGTTCGGCGCGAGGCTGACCCCGGCGAGGTCCCCCCTGCCGGGGCAACTGCTCGCCAGCCTCCTGCCATGTGGCAGGGCCGTCGCCCTGGGTCTGCTCGCCGTGCTCGCGGTGCTTCTCGCAGTACGCCTCGTGGTCAAGCCTCCCCGGGATGCCTGCGCGGTGGCACTGTTCTGCGCCACCGGGCTGGGCGCTGCCATCGCACTGCTTCCATCGACCAGATTCGGGTACTTCCTCTATCCCGTGGCCTACGCGTTCGCCATTCCAGCGCTGCGTGCCCGCTCGCCCGCCAGCCGGCTGAGCATCAAATGAGACACCGCGCCAGAAGTCGTGGCGCGAACCGCCTGATGCGACGACAATCGGGCGCATGCGCTCCGTGTCCCTTCCGGCCACTCTCCGGCTACCCGGAACCATCTCGCACCACAGCCCCTGGCTCCGCCTCGTCACGCTGGTCACCACCCTTGTCGTTGCTGGTACATGCTGTCTCAGCTCCGCCGGGTGCGGCGACGGCTTTGGTGCGGGGAGCGGATCGGGAAAGCGGATCGAGCTCAGCGTGCTCTGGTGGGGCGGCACCGAGCGTGCGGCGATCACGGAGAAGGTGCTGCACCTGTACACCGCCGCCCATCCGAACATCACCTTCAAGACCCAGTGGCAGGCCAACACCGGGTACCACGACAAAGTCACGGAACTGGCCGCCGGAGGAGAGGCCCCGGATATCTTCCAGGTTGATGACAACTCACTGACGGAGTTCGCCGTCCGTAGCATTGCGCGTGATCTCAGCGATGTCGTTGGCCCAGGCAAAGCGATCGATCAGAGCAGGTTCCCGGAAAGCCTCGCCGGGTACGGCAACGTCAACGGCCAGCCGTTCGCGGTGGCGAACTCCGAGAACACCCCAGCACTGTTCTACGACAAGACAGTCCTCAGCCAGCTTGGCATGCCGGAGCCCCAGATTGGATGGAGCTACGACCAGCTCATCACCTGGGCCGAGACCATCACCAAGAAGAGCGGCCAGACCGTCTACGGCACGATGGACCCCAGCGCCGACTACAAGGCGCTGTGGCTGTGGCTGCGTTCCCAGGGCAAGGAGCTCTACGACGGGTCGCGGCTCGGCTTCACGGCACGGGACCTGGAGCGGTGGTTCGGCCTCTGGGCTGACGCGCGCAAGCGAGGCGCGACGCCTCCCCCGGAGATCATCGCGGCTGCAAACACGAGTGACACCGAGAAGTACCTCGTCGTCAACCAGAAGGGTGTGACAACGTTCGCATGGTCGAACATGCTGTCGGAACTCCAGAAGGGGACCTCCCACCAGCTTGGGCTGACGGCCTTCCCTGGCGATCCCAAGGGCCAGTGGGCAAGAGCGTCGCAGTACTGGGCGATCTACAAGGGAAGCGGGCATGCCGCCGAAGCGGCCGACGTCATCAACTTCCTGGTCAATGACTTCGCAGCCGGGCAGATCCTCGGAACAGAGCGCGGCCTGCCGGCTAACCTCGACGTTCGGGAGCGGATCGCGCCGCTGCTGTCCGAGCCCATGCAGGAGACCATCCGGTACGAGCGTGAGATCTCGTCCCGCTTCGGCCCGGCTCCCGCCCCGCCGCCGAGGGGCCATACCCAGGTGAAGACCCTGCTGCTTCAGGCAGCCGAACGGGTGATGTGGGGGACGGCGACCCAGCGGCAGGCGACGTCGGCGTTCATGACCCAGGCCCAGGCCGCTCTCGGCAGCCCATGACACCGCCAGGCCACGTTCGTCCCAGGTCGCCGCGCCAGACTCATCCCAGGGCGTGAGTCACAGCACGACCATGCCGGGAGCGCAACGGTCAAGCCAGCGGGACAGGGCCTCGGCGGGCATCGGTTCGCAGATGTGGTAGCCCTGAACTGCCTGGCAGCCAAGGCCACTGAGCGTTTCCAGGGTCAGTTCGTCCTCGACCCCCTCAGCGATCACACCGACCGCCATCGTTCTCGCCATCAGAATCATGGTCTTCACGAGTACGTGATTGCGCTCGTCCGTCCGCATCGTGGTGACGAAGCCGCGGTCTATCTTCAGTTCGTCGACAGCCGCGTCGCGAAGAAACGTCATTGAAGAGAACCCTGTCCCGAAGTCGTCGATCGAAGCGCGCACCCCGAGCGTCCTGATCTCTTGCAGAGCCTTGGCCGCCAGCGCCGGATCAGCGGAGATAGCGCTCTCTGGTAGCTCGATGGTCAGCATGTCGGGCGAGACTCCATGCTGTTCCAGCAGTTGTGCCAGCCGGGTTGAGAAGGTGGGGTCGAGCAGCGACCGAGCGGTGACGTTGACGGAGACCGGTAGCCGCAGCCCCAGGCCGGCCCACGCCCCAGCCTGGCTGATGGCGATTCGGAGCACCTCGTCCGTCAATTCCTCGATGATTTCTCCCCGCTCCGCGATGGCGAGGAAGGCGTCGGGAGCGAGCAGCCCACGGCTGGGGTGTTGCCAGCGCACCAGTGCCTCAACCCCGAGCAACGACCGATCGGCGACTGCAACCTTGGGCTGGTAGTACAGCACCAGATGACCGTGGTTGATGCTGTGACGCAGCTCGCTGAGGATCGACAGGGCCATGGGATCATGGACATCCGAACGCGGATCGTAGACATTGACTCCGAACCCGCCGCGCTTCGCGACATACATCGCGACGTCGGCATGCCGAAGCAACTCCTCCCCGTCAAAGCTGTCCCGAGGGAAGATCGAGGCGCCGACGCTCGCTCCGAAGTCGACCAGCATGCCGTTGAGTTCGACCGGCTGCTGGATCGCACGCCGCAACTCCTCTGCGATCTGCGGCAGGTCCTCCACCGAATCCATATCGGGCAGGAGCACGGCGAACTCGTCGCCTCCGAGCCGGGCGACGGTGTCCGTCTTCCTGGAAGACCCGATCAGACGCTCAGCCACCTGGCACAGCAGCACGTCGCCGTAGTGGTGCCCCAACGTGTCATTAACAATCTTGAATCTATCCAGATCGATCAGCAGCAGGCCGACCAGCCGGTCGGTGTGGTCGGCTTCCCGAATGGCAATCTCGATGCGGTCCGCCAAGAGCTGGCGGTTGGCCAGCCCGGTCAGGGCATCGTGGAGCGCCTGGTGTCGACTACTGCTCGCCTCCCTCTCTGCCCGGCGCTGGTAGGTGACCAGCACCACCATGCTCGCGATACAGAGCAGCAGGTCCACGGCAACGACGGCGACAGCACCCCAGCGTAGCCGCAGATTGTCCTGGTCGACACCAACCAGATACTGGACGAACTCCCGCTGCTTGCGCTCAACGTTCGCGCCGATCTGAGCGCGCAGAGAGCCAAACTCCATCAGCGCCAGATCACCGTAGACCGTCAATCGCTCGCTCTTCTCTGGCGAGCTCAGCACGAACTCCATCACCTTGGTGTAGCCGTCGTACTCGACTCTCAGCATCGCGACGTGCTCCGCCTCGATCCGGCCGCCGTGGTGCTCCAACCACTCCAGATCAGCGTTGACCGAGCCGACGACGTCCCGCAGCGTCTGGCGCTTGTGGACGCTTCCTCCCGTCGCCAGGAACTCCCTGAGTACCGCGTCTTCAGTGCTCAGATGCGTGAATGCCAGGTTCCATCTGGCGCTGACCTCGTTGAAGGCACGGACCCGTGCGGTCGTGTCCTGGCTCAGCCC
>JAFGOK010000326.1 GCA_016926535.1 Micromonosporaceae bacterium
ATCCCGAGCAGCCGCTCAACGGCGAGGCAGTAGGCCGTCTCGTTGAACATCGGAGCCAGGTAGTCCATCCGGGTCACCAGCGTCGTGCCCTGGGTCCAGGTCCGGTACTCCAGGGTCTTCTCGATTCCCGTGTGCAGGTACCCGACAACGGCCCGAGCCTCGGTGACGGTCTCGCCCTCCAGCTCAAGGATGAGCCGGAGCACCCCGTGGGTCGACGGATGCTGGGGTCCCATGTTGACGACCAGGCGCTCCTGGCCGGTGCACTCCGCCGAGACGGCTTCCCAGTCCCTCCCGGCCGCAGTGGCATGGACCGCACCGCGAGTGTCCTCTGCGGTCACTGGTACGACCTCCTCCGGTCCGGCGGAGGGATCTCGGCACCCTTGTACTCCACAGGCACCCCGCCCAACGGATAGTCCTTGCGCTGGGGGTGGCCCTCCCAGTCATCGGGCATCAGAATGCGCGTCAGGTTCGGATGTCCGTCAAAGAGGATGCCGAACATGTCGTATGCCTCACGCTCCTGCCAGTCCGCGGTCGGATACACCGCCGTGACGCTGGGCACGTGCGGATCGGTTTCGGCAACCGCACACTCGAGTCGAACGATCCTTCGGAAGGTCATCGACGTCAGCTGGTACACGACGTGCAGCCGCCGGCCGTCCGGGTCATCCGGGTAGTCCACCCCGGACGCCGAGGAGCACAGTTCGAACCGCAGCGCCGCGTCGTCGCGCAGCACCTGGCAGATTTCGGCCACCCGAGCGGCGGCAACATGCAAGGTCAACTCGCCGCGATCGACGACCACGCGCTCGACCGCCTCGTCAAACGCCTCATACACCTCAGCGAGCGCGTCCACGATCTCATCGAACGGGTCCCCGTACGGACGCGGCGTTCCAGGGGAGACCTGCCGGCGGCGAGCAAGCCCTCCGAACCCGGAGGTGTCGCCGGTGCCCCGGACCCCGAACATGCCGTCGCTCACCGCGCGCCTCCGCTCCATGACCCGCGTTCTTCCTCGGCCGCCCGGTCCTTCATCCAGTTCTCGACGCGGAGTTGCTCCTCCCGGCCTTCCCGCACCGCCTCGAGCCATTGCGCCCTGCGCTTCGCGTTGAACCGGTAACTCGACGGCATCGAGCCCGGCGGAACCGCCGAAGCACCCTCCCGAGCGGCAGAAGCGTCGTTGCTGCTCGGGAAGGCGGCGAGAGCATCCTCACGGCTCGCAAGAGCGTCCCGGGCGGCACGCCGCTTGTCCCCCAGCGGCTCTGCCATGACCTTCTCGTGGAGTTTGAGGATCGCGTCCATCAGCATTTCCGGCCGGGGTGGGCATCCTGGGAGGTACATGTCAACGGGCACAATATGGTCAACGCCCTGAACAATCGCGTAGTTGTTGAACATGCCTCCGCTTGAGGCGCAAACCCCCATGGAGAGTACCCATTTGGGCTCAGGCATCTGGTCATAGATCTGGCGGAGTACCGGTGCCATCTTCTGGCTCACGCGGCCCGCGACAATCATGAGATCTGCCTGCCGAGGGCTGGCCCGGAAGACCTCCATGCCGAATCGCCCAAGATCGTAGCGCGGCCCCCCCGTCGACATCATCTCGATGGCGCAACACGCCAGACCAAAGGTGGCTGGCCAGAATGAGGCCTTGCGAGTCCAGTTCACCAGGCTCTCAACAGTGGTGAGGAGGATCTCGCCCGGGACTTTCTCCTCGATACCCATGTGGATCTACCTCACTCCCAGTCCAGGCCGCCGCGGCGCCAGACGTAGGCATATGCGATGAGGACGGTCACGATGAACAACGCCATCTCGACCAAGCCGAACAGCCCCAGCACGTCGAAGGACACGGCCCAGGGATACAGAAAAATCGTCTCGATATCGAAAATAATGAATAGCATCGCGGTGAGGTAGAACTTCACAGGGAAGCGTCCGCCGCCGACCGGCTGCGGCGTCGGCTCGATGCCGCATTCATACGAATCGTGCTTCGCCTTGTTGTACCGCCGAGGACCGACGAACGGGGCGATAGCCACCGAAATTAGCGCAAACGCCCCACCCAGGGCGAACAGCCCAACGATCGGCATGTACGGCGCAAGCGACATGGCTGCTACCCCACCCTTCCTCTTCTTCCTCTTCCTCGAACCCGCTGCTCTTGACATCGCCGCCACAGGTCCGCCCCGGCGACCGTTCCCAGCCCCAAGCACCCTATTGCGCGATATCGCACCATGGTGAACTGACTCGCGTGATCTACCCGACCATCCCAGCCAGCGATGCCAAAAATCATGCTGATGGAGCCGTCTTGGACATCGCGTTAATGATCTTATCCATGACATCACCATCGCGCGGATCTGTCAGATTTGCCATGAGTTTTAGCACGAAACGCATCAATAGAGGACGTGGCATCCCGTACTTCGCAGCGAACTGCATGAGGTGCGGATGGCCCATTATCTTGACAAACCATGCCCCAAGCCGGTAATAGCCGCCGTACTTGGCCTTCAATGCCGCTGGGTAGTGCGCCAGCGTGCGGTCCCTCGCAGCCCCCTCCGGCCGGTGGAGTGCCTGGATCGCGATCTCCGCAGCCAGCGCACCCGATTCCATCGCGTACGCGATGCCCTCGCCGTTGAACGGATTAACCATCCCTCCGCAGTCGCCAACCAGCATCACGCCTCGGCTGTAGTGAGGCACGCGGTTGAAGCCCATCGGCAGGGCTGCTCCCTGCACCGCCCCAAGGGCGCTGGCAGCGTCGGCCATGCCCCAGTCTGCGGGCAGACCGGCAACCCAGTCCGAAAGCATGGTCCTGTAGTTGGTCCGGCCGAACGCGACAGAGCTGTTCAGCACCCCAAGGCCGACGTTGACCCGCCCATCCCCCAAACCGAAGATCCACCCGTACCCGGGGAGGAGTCTGCCGCCCTTGTCGTACAGCTCGATCCAGGATTCCAGGTAGTCGTCCCTCGTCCTGGCCTCACTGTTGAAGTATTGCCGAACAGCGACTCCCATTGGCCGGTCGTCGCGTCTGCGGATCCCCAGGGACAGGGCAAACCGGCCAGACACGCCGTCCGCCGCGATCGTCAACGGTGCCCGGTACTCGACGGGCTCCCCTCCCGGGCCAATGGCCTTCACCCCGACAACGCGGCCACTGTCGTTCATGATCGGGCCAGTCACATGGGTCTTTGCGGTCAGGATCGCACCCGCGGCCACCGCCCGATCAGCCAGCGCCTGATCGAGGTCCTTCCTGCTACGGGTCAGGCCATAATCGGGGAAGGTCGCCAGATCTGGCCAGTCAAGCTGGAGCCTGACCCCGCCGCCGATGACGCGCAGCCCACGGTTGCGCTGCCAGCCACGCTCCGGTGAGGTGTCGACCCCCATCATGATCAGCTGCTTGACCGCCCGGGGCGTCAGTCCATCCCCGCAGATTTTCTCCCGAGGGAACTCAGCCTTCTCAAGCAGCAACACGGTGAATCCGTGCCGGGCGAGGTGAAACGAAACACTCGAACCACCAGGGCCCGCACCAACCACAATGACGTCCGC
>JAFGOK010000327.1 GCA_016926535.1 Micromonosporaceae bacterium
CCGGTCCGCCGGCGCCCGGTCCGCCGGCGTCCAGTCCGGGCAGGGCGAACAGCGCGTCCTGGACCGGGTTGCGCACGACCGCGCCGACGGCCCGCAGGTCGAGGGTCAGGTCCTGGTAGCGGGCGGCCCGGGGACCGACGGCGTGCAGCCGCACCCGTGACAGCTCGTACATGCTCCCTCCCGCCGGTGCCAGCCGCGACGACGACCCAACGACCGGATGTCGCCCAGTTGCCGTGTGTCGCCCAGTTGCCGTGTGTCGCCCAGTTACAGGGTGTCGCCCAGTTACAGGGTGTCGCCCAGCACGTGCAGGGTACCGGTCGGATCGGTGACCGCGACCACGCCGAGCGCGAGCAACTCAGCAAAGGCACCCTCCGCCGCCAGTTCCCGCACCTGCACCTGGTACCGGGGGGTGGTGGCGAAGGTCCCACCGCCCTCGTCGCCCCGGGCGACCAGGAACCCGTGCTCGGCGAGGAACTTCATCGCCTTTGTGATCATGGAACGGGTGGCGTCCCGGGCCAGCGAGCCGGATCTGGAGACTCCGGCCGCCGCGCGGCGGGCGTAGACCCGCCAGGTCCGCTCCAGCTCCGGCGCGTCGTCGAGCGGATCATTGTTGGCCTCGGCCGCGACCGCCCGCTCCTCCAGCAGCCGGCTGGCCTCCCGGACCACCCCGTCGACCTGCTCGACGCTCACCCGGCCGACGTAGGCGTCGTTGGCCAGGTCGTCGGGGCGGGGGAAGGCCAGGGCCGCGACCGCGAGGTGGATCAGCCCGTGCAGGGTCTTCTCCACGTCCCGGCGCTCCCGGAAGGCCGCCCGCCTGGCGTACTCGTCGATTCTGACCTCGAACAGCGAGCCGGTCATCGCCGCGAGCACCGCACCGGTGCGGACCTCCACGGCGAGGACCGCCAGCCCGAGGCCAGCTGCGACCGCCTCCACGAGGTCCCGGAACGTCTCGTCCTCGCCGTACCGCTTGACCAGCTCAAGGTAGGCCAGGTCCCGGGTGGGCAGCAGCCTCGGCCGCATCCCGAAGGCGATCAGCCGCGCGGCGTCCCCCGCGTCGCCGATCGGCACGTACTCAGCCATGCTCGCCTCCCTCGTCGCCTGTCCTCACGGAGGGAAGCACTGCTGCGGCACCGACCGCCACGGCGGAACCCACCGACGCGGTGCCGACCAGCAGATCAGCACCGCCGAACTCGGCATCGGCCAGGGCAGCGCCGTCGTCGACCGCCACGAGAACGGTACGGTCGGCGTGCCGGCGGGCCACCCCGATCTCCGGGCCGACCGCGTGCAGCGCCCGCAGCGCCACCAGGTGCGCCAGTTCCGGATCGAGAATCCGCGCCTCGGCGAGCAGCCCGGAGAGCCGGCGGGCCACCCCTGGCAGGTCCAGCAGCTCGTCGCTGGAACGCCACTGCTCGTCGGTAAATGCCTCCGGCTGCGGCAGCGGGGCAAGATCGGGCTCCGGGACGGCCCCGGTGAGATCGTCGTGCTCCGGGGTCGGGATGAGCAGCAGCCCCACCAGGTCTGCCAGGCGTACCGCCGAGACCTCCGCCAGCCCGGTGGACTCCCGGAAGAACCGGTCCGTCGCCGCAGCCGCCGCTGCCAGGGGCAGCTCCAGCACGGGCAGGAGGACCTGCCCGAACAGGTCGATCGTGGCCCGCGCCGGGATCAGCGCGAACTGCTGGCGGTCCTGCTCCGCCCGGAACGTCGCCCCGGCCTCCTGCAACCGGGCCTGCAACCGGGTATGCCGGTTGACGCAGTCCCGCACGATGCCGACCAGCTCGGCGGCCCGGCGCTTGTGCTCGGGGTCCTCTGCGGAGTCGCGGGCCTCGACGACCGTGGCCAGGATCGCGTTCTCCGCCCGGTACCGCTGGGCGATATGCGTCAGCGCCTCGTCGATCAGGACCGGCACCTCGTGCTCCCAGTCGACCGACCGAACGTCCCGCCGTGTGGCCTCCAGCTTGCGGCGCAACTGCTCTGCGTACTGCACGGTGCGGTACCGGGCCTGCTCTGCGGCGGCTTGGGCGTCGGAGAGCCGCCCCCGGGCGATCAGGTTCTCCAGCTTGATCTCGGCGGCGATCTGGGCCGACTCCACGTCCGTGTCCAGCGCGCCGACCAGCACGTTCACCGCCTCGTCGGAGGCGCGCAGGTACACCGTGCCGTCGGCGGCGGCCACCTCGATGAGCAGCTTGAAGTCGAAGGCTCGCCGCTGGTACTCCCCGCCCGGGGCGAGGGTCCCGTAGACGGTGCGGAATCCCCGGTCGACGCTGCCGACGTTGATCAGGTTGTCCAGCACCCAGCGGGCGACCCGGGGATACTCGGTGGGGTCACGGCCGGGCTGCTGCACCGCGACGAACGGCGTAACCCGCGCCACGATCTCGGCGTGGTCGGCCCCGCCGTCGAAGTCCATGGCCAGGGTCACCTGATCGATGACCTGGAAGGCGATCTCAGCCATCTGGTACCCGGCCGCGTCGGCCCAGTCCAGGCGGCTCTTGCGGGAGTCCAGGTCATGCAGGGGCGCGGTGCAGGCCAGGGCCTTCAAGCGACGGGCGAGGCCCTCGCTCACCCCTGCCCGCCCGGTCTCCGCCGCCGGCTGTACCCATTCCGCCATGGCAACGAGCCTAATGACCTGGCTCGGTGACGAGCTCGGGGCCGGCTGCACGGGTTTTCTGCTCAGTTGCGGGTGCGGACCGTCGATCAGCGGAAGGTGTGCCGTGATTGGTGCGCCGCGCCGTGGTCGTGGAGAGCAGCCGCATGACGACCCCGCTCCCGGAGCGGGTGTACACCAGCCCGCGTACGGCTGTGACCCGGATGACCCGGTCCGGCGGTCGCGGCACTTTCATTGTCAAGGAGCCGCTTGGCCCGGACGCGTACGAGCGGCGGTGTCACGAGCTGAGCATGCTCCAGCGTCTGGCGGGCGTCGCGGGCGTGGTCCAGCTGGAGTCCGTGGACGCCGGTCCGGAGGCCATCGCGCTGGTGGACCTGGCGGGCACAACGTTGCGCGCAGCCGATGGCCTGGATACTCGAACGGTGCTGGACCTGGCGGCCACGCTGGCGAGCGTGGTCGCCGCAGTGCACCGGCGGGGCGTCGTGCACCGGGACATCTGCCCTGACAACGTTGTTCTGACGGCCGACGACCAGCCAACGTTGATCGACTTCGAGCTGGCCACCACGTTCACCGAGCAGCGATCGGGGTTTCTCCACGAGAGCCAGATCGCTGGCACGCTGGCGTACATCGCTCCGGAGCAGACCGGCCGTACCGGCAGAGCGGTGGACCACCGCGCGGACCTGTACTCGCTGGGGGCCACGCTGTACGAGCTCGCCACGGGCCATCCGCCGTTCGATGACCGCGACGCTCTGCGGCTCATCCATCACCATCTGGTGACGGTGCCGGCGCCTCCGATCGCGCTGAATCCGGCGCTGCCCCCACCGCTGTCCGACATGATCCTGCGGTTGCTGGAGAAGGAACCCGACCAGCGCTACCAGAGCGCGGAGGGTCTGGCGTTCGACCTGTCGCTCGTACGGGAGCGGCTGGCGACCTCGGATCCGGTCGAGGTGCGGCTCGGCGAGCGCGACTTCCCGCTGCGCCTCGCACCGCCCAGCCGGCTGGTGGGCCGGGAACGGGAAACTGGCTGGCTGGCTGATGCACTGGCGGAAGCCTGCGCCGGCCGGGGCCGGGTTGCCCTGGTCAGCGGGGCGCCAGGCGTTGGCAAGACAGCCCTGATCGACGGGCTTCGCCCGCTGGCCGCCGCCCGCGGAGGCTGGTTCGTCAGTGGCAAGTTCGACCAGATCCGCGCGGACCTGACCTCAGACGCCGTCCTGGAGGCAATGCGGGCACTCGGCCGGCTGCTGCTGGCCGAACCGGACGCTCGCCTCGCCGACCTGCGATCGCGGCTGCAGGCCACGCTGGGTCCGAACGCATCCCTGGTCGCCTCGATCATTCCGGAGTTCGCGATGCTGCTCCGCGAACCCCCGCGGCAGATCACCAACGGCGGCGGCGAGTGGGATGCGCGGCTGGTCCAGGCCGGGTTAGAGATCCTGCGGGTGGTGGCATCGCCGAGCCGGCCACTCGTGATCGCGATCGATGATCTGCAATGGGCATCCAGTACCCCGCTCGGGTTCGTTGACGCTGTCCTCCGAGAGGAGGACCTCTCGGAGGTGCTCGTCGTCGGGATGTACCGCGACACGGAGATCGACGCCGCTCACCCGCTGTCCGCCGTGCTCGCCCGGTGGGACAGGCTCGGCTGCGCGCCCCGCCAGCTGCGCCTGGCCAACCTCACCGTGACCGACCTGCGGACGATGCTGGCCGAGATGCTGCGGCTGGACGCGGACCAGGCCGGTCTGCTGGCGCAGGCGGTCGCCGCACGCACCGGTGGCAATCCCTACGACACCATCGAGCTGCTCAACGCCCTGCGCCGAGACAGCATCCTGGTCTGCGGGGCCGCCGGTTGGAGCTGGGACCCTCGGACCGTGCGCGGCTTCGTCAGCGACCGCGATGTGGTCGGTCTGCTGTCCGACCGGATCGACCGGCTGCCTGAACCGACCCGCACGCTCCTGGAGACCATGTCCTGCCTCGGCGGTGATGTCGATCTCGCCCTGTTGTCCGCCGCGACCGGGGCCCCGCTGACGACCGTTGCCGACCAGCTGACGGCTGCGCTCGAGGACGGGCTACTCGTCGAGGAGTCCCCGATCAGCCGGGTGGCCGGTCGCGGCACGGTGCGCTTCCGTCATGACCGGGTCCAGCAGGCGGCACACAGCCGGCTGAACCCTGGTCAGATGGAGGAGACGCAACTGGCGATGGCCCGCCGGCTCGTCGAGATCCCCGCGTACAGCCTCGTCGCCGCCCAGCAGTACCTCTCTGCGGTCGCCAGCGTGCGGGAACCGGGCGAGCGGCACCGCCTGATCCAGCTGTTCCACCGGGCCGCAACCCTGGCCCGGCTGATCAACAGCGTTGCCGCCGAGCAGTTCCTCTCGGCGGCCATGGGGCTGTTCGACGAGACCCTCCTCAGGACCGACAGCGCACTGCTCCACCTCGTTCAGGCCGAGTGGCACACGGCCCTGTGCGCCCTGGGTAGGCTCACGGAGGCCGACGGCGTCTGGCGGGACATCGTCAGGGGCGACTCCACGCCGTGTGAGCTGGTCCAGCCGGCCTGCGCCCAGATGGCCAGCCTGACCGGACGCGGGCGAGCCTCCGAGGCCCTGAGCTTGGGGATGGATCTCCTCCGGCGGCTCGGGCAACCAGTACCCAACCTCGACGAGTTGACGGAAGCGATCCATCGCGGTCTCGACGAGTTCTACACCTGGGTCGCCGGCACCGGTCCGGACACCGACCACGAGCGCGCGGAGATGTCCGACCCGACCGCCGTGGCGATCGCCACAATGATCAACCACCTGATGGCGCCCGCGTTCTTCAGCGACCGCCCGGCGCTGGCCTGGCTCGTGGTGCAGGCCCGCCGCCTGTGGGTCGAGCACGGCCCGCATGCCGCATTGCTGTTCCCGCTCGGTCATGCCAGCGTCGTCTCCGCCGGATGGCGAAATGAGTACGCGACCGGCTACCGCGCATTGCGACGAGTGCTGGCGACTGGGGAAGCGCGCGGCTACGAGCCAGAGACCGCCCAGGCGCGCTTCCTCTTCGCCGTGACCTCTGCCCACTGGTTCGAACCGCTGGAAGATGACATCCAGCAAGCGCGACAGGCCTTCGAAGGGCTGGTCCAGCTCGGCGAGTTGCTGCATGCCTGCTTCACGTACCACGCCACCACCCCATCCATGCTGGACATCTGCGCCTCCCTCGACAGCTACGCTGCCGAAGTCGAGGCCGGCATCACGTTCGCCACCCGCACTGGCTTCGTCCAGGCGAACGCCCTGTGCCTGCCGTTCCGGCAGCTGGTGCTGGCGTTGCGCGACGCGTCGGACGAGCCCACGGGCTTGCTCAACGCGTTCGACGATCCCACCTACCGGTCCGCGATCGATGGCAACGCGATCGCGGAGGTCTACCACCACGTCACCCGAGCCTTGGCTGCGGCCATCCTTGGCGATGCCCGAGCCCTGGCAGGCAGCTCGGCCGACGCGATGCCCATGCTCGACCCGATCAAAAGCCATTATTCGGCGTCCCGGGCATACATGCTGCGGGCACTCGCGCTGGCGGAGCGCGTGCGCACCTCAGAGGATCGTGCTGCCCCGCTGGCCGAGCTCGATGCCTGCCGGACGTGGCTCGCCGAGCGGGCTGCCGATCTGCCGGCCAATTTCCGCCACCTTCTGCTGGCTGTCGACGCGGAACGCGCCTGGGCCATCGGGGATTTCCCCGGCGCGGCGCTCCTGTTCGACGAGGCGCTGGAGACGGTGGAGGGCCTCCGCCGGCCGTGGCACCAGGCACTCATCGCCGAGCGGGCCGGATTGTTCCACCTTGGACATGCCCTGCGCCACACCGGGCGGCTACTGCTCACCGAAGCGGCGCGCCACTACCGGACGTGGGGCGCTACCGCAAAAGTACGGCAGCTGGAACGCACCCACCCGTTCCTGGCTGACCGCCCCGAGAGCACCACCCAGACCAGCGGGTCCGGAGCGACCTCCCAGGTCTCGCTGGATCTGCTCGCCATCCTCACGGCCTCCCAGGCCCTCAGCTCGGAAACCCGGTTCGACCGACTGCAGAGCCGAGTCGTCGAGGTGCTCCGCAGCATGACTGGGGCCAGCACGGTCCAGATCCTGCTGCGGCCCGACGATGAGACCGGCTGGGTGCTGGCCCAGGGAACAGGTGAAACGGTCAGCGTCGCCGATGCCGCCGATCGCGGCTGGCTGCCGCTGTCCGTCGTCCGCTACGTCGAACGCACCCGAGCCCCGCTCCTTGTAGACGACGCCACGCTCGACGCTCGCTTCGCCAATGATCCGTACATCGCCCCGCTCGACCGCTGCTCCCTCCTCGTCGCGCCGATCCTCAGCCAGGGGACGCCCCGCGCGATGGTATTGCTGGAGAACCGGCTCAGCCGCGGCGCCTTCACCACCGAGCGACTCGACGCGGTCATGCTGGTCGGAGGCCAGCTCGCGGTATCCCTGGACAACGCCGCCCTGTACACCTCGCTCGAACGCAAGGTGGCTGAGCGCACCAAGGCGCTGGAGGCGGCGAACGACCAGCTGCAGGAACTCAGCGTCACCGACACCCTCACCGGCCTGGCCAACCGGCGTCGGCTGGCCCAGACCCTCGGCGCGGAATGGGACCGAGGACTCCAGAATGGCCAGCCGATCGCGATCATGATGATCGATATTGACCATTTCAAGCTCTACAACGACCGCTACGGGCACCCCGCCGGCGACGCCTGCCTGCGACGCGTCGCAGCCGTCGTCACCCAGGCCGTCCGCTCCAGCGACCTCGCCGCCCGCTACGGCGGCGAGGAGTTCGCCATCGTGCTGCCAAGCTGTGACCTCACCAACGCGAGCATTGTCGCCGAGCGGGTTCGCATCGCCGTACTCGCACTTCAGCAGCCGCAGGAGGATGACCCGTCCCCGTCCCCGTCCCCGTCAACAGGCATGATCGCAAGCACGATCACCGTCAGCATCGGCGTGGCCAGCACCATCCCCTCCCCCGACCGGACCCCGGACCAGCTGCTCGCCGACGCTGACGCGCAGCTGTACCAGGCCAAGCGGGCCGGCAGAAACCAGGTCGCTTGGGGCACTCCTCGTGCACACGCAACGGATCTCCGGTCGTGATATCACCCGATATCACATGACGGAGAATGACGACCTTGCCGCAACGGTGGCCATGGATGCTCATTGGTCTTGATCTATGATCATTCAACGCGACCTGAAGCGGCTGTTGTTCATTGAGGAATGATCATTTCCCGCACCCTGGGAACCGACACGATCAGCCGCTGAACTGCGGGATCGATCAGCCCGGTATTCGAGATAGTATCCACAAGGGACATTTCATTGATCTTCAAAATCATGATATAAGCTGCATATCGGTCGCCCTGATTCCCATGATCATCGCTAGAGGTAAGAAAACAGTCAATACTCGACCGGCTTTCTTACCCGTTCTCGCGGAAAGGACCCCACGGGGATCATCACCCCCAGCGAAAGGAGTCAGGTAGCACTCTGTGCATGCCGCCGTTCTTGCCGCCTGCGGGGCCGGCCGGCATCACCCGCGTCCTGCGGCAGACGGGCACCACCCGCCTTTTCACGAATTCTTCA
>JAFGOK010000328.1 GCA_016926535.1 Micromonosporaceae bacterium
CGGCGGCTGGGCCTCGCGCCGGCAAACCGGTTCCTCCTCGTATCGCGTGTTCCAGGCGGACAGCAGCTCGGCGATGGCCGGGGCCGGAACGGCCCGGGAGTACAGGAAGCCCTGAGCGAGTGGGCAGGCGAGATTGCGAAGGGTGTGTGCCTGCTGGTCTGTCTCGATCCCCTCGGCGATCGTCTGGAGGCGCAGGCTGCTGGCCAGATCGAGGATGGCGCGCACGAAGGCCCAGTGGTGCGGTGCCGGCTGGGCCGGCGGCGAGGTGAACGCCCGATCGATCTTCAGGATGTCAACAGGCAGTCGGACCAGATACGACAGGGAGGAGTAGCCCGTTCCAAAGTCGTCGATGGCGATGCGGACCCCGACGTCCCGCAGGCGTTCCAGTGCCCTGGTCGACTCGATCTCCGTGATCATCGTGCTCTCGGTCAGTTCAAGGACCAGGGCCTTGGGCGGCAGCTCGGTCTCAGCAAGCGCGGCGAGGACATCCTCGACGAAATCGGGCTCGCGCAGTTGCTGGCCGGAAACGTTCACAGTGACCGCGATGCCGTAGCGCTCATGCCAGACCCTCGCGTCGAAGCAGGCTCTCCTCAGGACGAACTTCCCCACCGGAACGATCAGACCGGTCTCCTCGGCAACCGGGATGAACTGCATCGGCGGGATCATGATGCCGTCATCGCCGAACCAGCGGATCAGGGCTTCCACGGCGGCCATCCTGCCGTCGGCCAGGCTGACCACTGGCTGATAGTGCACGGAGAGCCGCCCGTCGAACAGGGCTTTTCGCAGGCCCGCGGCGAGCTCGCCCTTGCGGACCCGTTCCTCGCGCAGCGAGCTGTGGAAGGCCACGATCTGGTTCTTGCCGATCTCCTTGGCCGCCGTCAACGCGAGGTCAGCGTCGCGGAGCGCGTCGGCCGAGGTCGTCGACTCTCCGAGTTCCAGCAGACCGGCGGTACCGCTGAGATACACCTCCCCGGCTCCAGCACTGAATCCGGGCCGCAGGGCGTCCAGCGCCCTCCGGGCCCTGGCCTTCCCGTCAGTGCCCTCGCGGCACAGCAGCGCGAACTCGTCGCTGCCGAGGCGGACAACCAGGTCATCCGGATCCGCGGCGAGCCGCAACCGCCTGGCGACCTGAAGCAGGACCTCGTCACCGGCGGCGTGCCCGAGAGTGTCGTTGACATCCTTGAACCCATCAAGATCAACAATAATGAGCGTCCCCGCCAGATCGATGGTCTGGTTGAGCCGGTCGAGCAGGACTGCGCGATTCGCGAGACCGGTCAGCGGATCATGGGTCGCCCGGTGGCGCAGCTCGCGTTCGAGCGCCGCCCGCTGGTGCAGCGACCGCCGCGCGCTGCGAGCCTGCGCGTCGACTCCCCGGGTGATCAGGCCCAGCCGGATCACCATCAGGCAGCAGATGACGGCAGCGGCGGCCGCGGGGGGGACCCAGTCGGCGAGGCTGGCGGATCGCTCACCCCGACCGGCCATGACGGCCACGACGGACGGCCCGAGCGGAGCGACGATCGCGAGCGCGATGAACACCGCGAATCGCCTGGTCGAGGCGGCCGGCACCGGGCCGTGCGGAATCGTCTGGATCTGCACGCAGGCCGGGTGGAGGGCCGCGGCTCCGAGGGCGACGCCCCAGATCCGTGAGGCCAGGTCCCCTGCCCAGGACAGGCCGGCTGTCCCCGCCGCCGGAGCGGCGATCGCGACATCGGCCAGCGCCAGCGCGAGCACGGCCACCGTCAGCAGCCCAGAGGCGGTACTCGGTCGATTCTCCATCGCGGCGAACCGCAAGACCGCGCCGACGAGGATGGCTGCGGACGCCGCGTGCCCGAGCGCGACGGCGGTCGAGGATGGCAGCGGCCAGGACTCACTGCCGAGCGGGCGCACCACCAGCGCCCAGGCGATGACGGCCAGGGAGACGCCGATGATGCACATGTCCACAAGGTCCGCGGTCCGCCCGCCCGGCCTGCGGGACAGGAGCGCGAGCCCGGCCGCGACAGTGGCATACGAGAGGGTGAGCCCGATCGTGGACCACTGGGGTGGGGCGACGTCAACCATCAGGCGGGATCTGATCACCGCACTGGCGATGGTCCAGCCCCCCGCGCCGACCAGCATGATCCACCAGGCGAACGCCCGGGGAGGACGGTGGATGATCACGCCGATGGCCGCGGCTCCGAGGCCGGCGGCCTGCACCGTTCCGGGGACCCACAGCCAGGCCGGCGTCATGACCATCGTCAGGAGCGCGACCAGGCTTCCGACCGTTGCGGCCACCGACCACCGTTCGAGGGAGTATCGCGGCCGGACCGCATGACGGCCCGCGCTCATCCTGCCGCGTCCTCAGTCACGGTTCCTCCTCGACCACCCCTGGAAGCCAGCCCACCGGACTGGCGCCCACCATCGTAGAGAGGATTAGTCCGTATTTAATAGCATATGCCATAGAACGTCAGGCAGCAGGGTCCTCGACCCCCCGCCACGCGAAGTGCGGTTCGACCACGACAACCTCAGCTGTCTCAGCGATCCGGTCGGCGAACCGGTTGGCGTGGTGGCCGCAGAAGGCGAGCATCCCGCCAGAAGGGAACTGGGCGACCAGCTTGGCCGCTGCACCGCAGCGATCACAGCGACTGTCAGGCACACCGGCAACACGTACCGCTGGCCTGGAGATCAACGTCCGTGTCATCTCGGGCTCCCCGGGGCAGGTCTGCTGCGAGACCGGTCCTGAGCCCCGCAGCGGTTCTACCTGACCCTTCGGTCGCCGGTTTTCATGCGATAGTTCAGGCGAGGTGGCTTTTGGTGGCTGATCGGGAGCTGGCAACCGAACAGCACCGCGACGCGACCAGAACGAACCCCGGCGATGCCAATCATGGAATACGTCGATGTCGACCTCGTAGGAGGGAGTCCAGCCAATCCCAACAATCCCCGAAACCCATTCCCTCCCCCAAAACGGTGGCTGCCAGCGGTAATACGCATTGGGCAGCCACCGTTGTCCTGTGCGCCGCCAGGAGGGGGCAACCTGCCTGCTCCTCTGGGAGTACCCTGCTGCTCCCCCGCGAAGATTGCATCGATAGCAGTGGCCGTCGAGCGGAAGAGGGGCTGACAATGTTCACCGGCGAGCGCGAACTTTGGCGGGCGGACGGCGTGGGCCGTCGCCATGCCGCATGCGCGAGCGGTGGACGTTGGCTCAGGGTCGACGGCCCGTCCCGGGCGGAGGATCTGTGGAGCGGACACCCCCGGGATCA
>JAFGOK010000042.1 GCA_016926535.1 Micromonosporaceae bacterium
ACGTGGACGAGCTACGTGGATAGGCCAATCTGGTGAAATCTGCGGTGCGCCGGGGTTGCACACGGGTTGGAAGCCGGTGGCTGGACGACCTCGACCACCCCGATGCCGGACGGGCAGGAATATGATCAACTTGCCGCAATAAAGTACATATCGGTGAAATTGGCATTTCAAGGTCAAACTTCGCTTTCCCGAAGGCCGCTGCGCCAGCTGCCCGACTCCGGCAGGATTGAGGGGTCAATGAGAAGGAGGCCCACGACGATGCTCGACCCGCTTGCCCTGTACGAGCTCGCCGATGACCTGCCCGACCTCCATGAGCCGGTAATGATCCACGCCTTGACCGGTTTCGTTGACGCCGGCAACGCGAGCCGTATCACCCGTGATCACCTGATCCAGGAGCAGCCAGAGGCAGGCGGCCGCCGGGTCGCTGCCTTCGACGTTGACCAGTTGCTCGATTACCGGGCGCGCCGGCCTTCCATGGTCTTTCATGCCGATCGATGGGAGCACTACGACGCTCCCCGCCTGACCCTCACCGCCCTGCGGGACGCCGACGGCACCTCGTTCCTGCTGCTGTCCGGCCCGGAGCCAGACCTTCAGTGGGAACGCTTCGTCGAGGCCGTCACCACGCTGATCGAGCGGTTCGAGGTGCACCTGACTATCGGGATCAACTCCGTCCCCATGGCGGTCCCCCACACCCGGCCAATCGGCGTCACCGCCTATGCGACCCGCAAACAGCTCATCACCGGGCATGAGGTCCTCACGCAGCGAATTCAGGTCCCTGGCAGCGTCGGCGCCCTCCTGGAGTACCGCTTGGGGCAGGGGGACAGGGACGCGGCCGGGTTCGTCGCGCACGTGCCGCACTACCTCGCACAGTCGGAGTACCCGGCTGCGGCGGAGCGGTTGATCCAGTCCATCGCGAAGGTCGCTGGTCTGAACCTTCCAGTAAATGATCTTCATACCGCTGCGGAAATGGTCAGTTCCGAGGTCGATCGTCAGGTCGCTCAGGCAGATGAGGCCACAGCCCTGGTCAAAGCGCTGGAGCAGCAGTACGACGCCAACGCACGCCATCGACCAGAGGTAATGCGGGCAATGACCAGACCCGGGCCGTTGCCGACAGCGGACGAGCTCGCGGCAGAGCTGGAACGGTTCCTGGCTGACCAGCCAGAACCAGAGGATCCAAGCGCATGAGACGGCCGACCGCAGGCGAGAACCCATCCAGAAGAGCGTGCACGTAGCGGTCGGCGGCAGTCCTTGCAGCGCCGGAGGTCGGGGTGACACCTCCGGTGCGCGAGACACCGCCAACCGCCACGTCGAGGGCATGGGATGCCCTGCAACCGCGCCTTCGTGGCCCGACGAAGGCTGCGGCATGGAAAACGACTATGGTCAGAGCCCGCGCGCACCACACGCTGGCTGCGGTTGTGCCCGACCTGCTGTGGAAGCGCCGCCGGGCGGTGTTTGGCCACCGTAGCACCGCCGCGAGTACCCATTGAAGACGTACGGTGATACAAGTACCGCTACATTTAGCGGTACAAGGTAACTCACTGCATACACGTCGATTCAGTTAGTAAGAGACGGTTTATCTGTTCTTGCGATTCACGAATTCTTGGATCGAAGTAAGGTGGCAACCAGAAGACGCTGCGGCCCGTCAGCGATCATCGAGTGGGGGAACGGTGAGTGACGATGTCTCGTTTGGCCATCTGGTCAGACGCCTGAGGCGCTCAGCAGACCTGACCCAGCGAGACCTCGCGTCGAGCGTCGGCTACTCCGTCGTCACGATTCGCAAGGTCGAGTCGGACGAGCGAAGGCCTTCGCGGGATCTCGCTGACCGCCTGGCCCAGTGCCTGCACGTCGCCCCGGAGGAGCGCCAGGCATTTCTCGCGCTGGCTCGCGCCCTGCCGACCGCCCTGACGAACCTGACCACCCCGCTGACTCGCCTCATCGGACGGGCGCGCGAGGCCGCCGCGATCCGTGGTCTACTCACTGAACGTGAGACCCGGCTAGTCACCCTGGTCGGCCCGCCGGGCATCGGCAAGACCCGGCTGAGCCTCCAGGTCGCCACAGATCTTCTGGTGGCGTTCCCCCATGGCGTCTTCGCGGTCGCTCTCGGCCCGATCAGCGATCCCGCGCTGGTGACCCCGACGATCGCCAAGACCCTTGGAGTCAAGGAGTCCGCCGCTCAGTCCCTGGTCGACTGCCTCATCGACTACCTGCGGGATCGCAGGCTGCTCCTTCTCATCGACAACGTCGAGCACATGCTCGCCGCAGCACCCGACATCGCTCAGCTCCTGACGTCCTGCCCGACTCTCAAGATCTTGGCAACGAGTCGCCAGCCGCTGCACCTCCGGGGCGAGCAGCTGTACGCCGTACCGGCCCTCGCCGTGCCGGCCCTACCTCCCCTGGATCGCGACCAGGGCATCACAGCCGATGCCGCGTCGCGGTACCCGGCCGTCGAGCTGTTCGTCGAGCGGGCGCAGGCGGCGGACCGGGGATTCCACATCACCGACGCCAACGCGGCCGACGTCGCCGCGATCTGCGCGAACCTCGAAGGGATCCCGCTGGCGATCGAGTTGGTCGCAGCCCGGGTCAAGCTGCTGGCCCCGCAGGCCCTGCTCGGGCGGTTGGACTCCCGGCTGACCCTGCTGACCGGAGGCCCGAGAGATCTCCCAGAGCGGCAGCAGACCCTGCGCGGCACGATCGACTGGAGCTACCAGCTGCTCAGCCCAGGGGAGCAGGCCCTGTTCGCGCGACTTGCCGTGTTCATCGGCGGATGCCTGCCGGAGGCCGCCGAGATCGTGGCGAACGCTGACAACAGCTTGCCGATCCCGGTGCTGGATGGCATCCAGGCGTTGACCGACCAGAATCTGCTCCGCCAGGAGCAGCGAGTCGACGGCGAGCGCTACGCGGTGTTCTTCGAGACCATCCGGGAATTCGCCCTTGAACGGCTCCTTGAGCGGGGTGAGGCGGACACAATTCGTGAACGTTACACGGCGTATTACCTCCGCCTCGCCGAAACCGCGAGCCAGCACCTCACAGGGCGTGAGCAGGAAGCCTGGCTCGACCGGCTGGAGGCCGAACACAACAACCTGCGCGCTGTGATCGAACACCACATCCAGCACGCCGGCTGCGAGCCTGCCCTTCGTATGGTCGCTGCCCTGTGGCGGTTCTGGCATGTCCGGGCCCACCAGACCGAAGGCGGCAGGTGGATCTCCCTCGCCCTGGCGATGGAGGGTGAGCACGAGGTCCTGAGCCGGGCGCAGGCCCTCAACGGCGCCGGGTGGATCGCCCAGGATCAGAGCGACCCGTCCCAGGCGCTCGCGGCCTTCTCCGAGAGCCTCCGGCTGTGCCGCCTCATCGGGGACACCCGGGGCACCGCCGAGGCGCTGCACGGCGTCGGCGGCCAGATCCAGGCCTCCGGCGACGACCCCGAGGCGGTCGCGCTGTTCTCGGAGAGTCTCGACCTGTACCGGCAGCTCGGCGATCAGGAGGGGATCGCCTGGTCACTCGATCATCTCGGGTACGCGGCACTGTACCTCGACGACCCGGACAAGGCCATGTCGCTGTTCGAGGAGAGCAGCCGGCTGTTTACAGACCTTGAACACACCTGGGGGATGGCGATCTCGCTGCACCACCAGGGGTTGACCCTGATGGCCCGGGGAGAGCATCAGCTCGCGCTCCACCGGCTGACCGAGGGACTCGCCCGATTCGAGGAGCTGGGCAACAGCTGGGGGGTCGGGCAGTCCCAGTGCCATCTCGGGCACCTCGCGCTCCTGGTGTCCGACCATCCGAGCGCCCTGGACAACTTCCGCAGGAGCCTGAGCCTGAGCCAGATCGAGGAGGACCGCAGTGCCATGGCCCGGTCACTGGCCGGTCTGGCGAGCGTCGCGGTGGCGCAGGGCCAGGTCACTCGGGCGGCGACCCTGTTCGGGGCCGTCGAGACGTTCGCCGAGGAGCACGTCCTTCGGCTGACCCCGCTGGAGTCGACCGTTCACCAGCGCGATGTCGAGCAGGTCAAGGCCAGGCTGTCGGATTCCGGGGTCGTCTCCGCCTGGTCGAGTGGAAGATGCATGACCCTTGGCCAGGCAGCCGCGTTCGCAATGGCTTGACCGACCCGATCGGGGCCCCTTGGCCCAAGTGACGGGTGTTGCCGGCACTCCAACCCGGTTAGCGTCTCCGTGTGCTCGCCGACCTGCCGACGGGCGGCTGGAGCCGAGCACCCAGAAGGAGCACGCGTGATGACCGACGACCGGCCACCGACCAAGATCACTCTCGCCGAGTCAGAGATCCCACGACGCTGGTACAACCTGCTTGCCGATCTGCCGCAACTGCCGCCTCCCCCGTTGCACCCAGCGACGCACCAGCTGATCGGGCCAGATGACCTGTCAGCCCTCTTCCCGATGGCGCTCATCGAGCAGGAAGTGACCACCGAGCGGTATGTCGACATTCCCGATGAGGTCCTCGACGTGTACGCCCTGTGGCGGCCGTCGCCCCTGTACCGGGCATATCGGCTGGAACGGGCGCTCGGAACGCCCGCGCGGATCTACTACAAGCACGAGGGAGTCTCCCCCGCCGGATCGCACAAACCCAACACCGCCGTACCGCAGGCGTACTACAACGCCCAGGCCGGCATCCGGCGGCTGACGACCGAGACCGGGGCCGGGCAGTGGGGCACGGCGCTGGCGTTCTCCTGCGCCCAGTTCGGACTCGACTGCGAGGTGTGGCAGGTCCGGGCCAGCTACGACGCCAAGCCGTACCGCAAAATCATGATTGAGATGTTCGGCGCCCAGATCTACCCGTCGCCGTCACCGATCACCGAGTCCGGTCGCAGGATCCTGGCAGAGCACCCCGATTCGCCAGGCTCGCTCGGCATCGCCATCAGCGAAGCCGTCGAGGTCGCCGCGCAGAACGCCGACACGAACTACGCGCTCGGCAGCGTGCTCAATCACGTGCTGCTCCACCAGACGGTCATCGGCGAGGAGACCCTGCTCCAGCTTGCCAAGGTCAACGAAACCCCCGACCTGATCGTCGGGTGCACCGGTGGAGGCTCGAACTTCTCCGGCCTGGCCTTCCCCTTCCTGAGGGAGAAGCTGGCTGGCCGGATGAACCCGACGGTCCGCGCCGTCGAGCCAGCCTCCTGCCCCTCGCTGACCAAGGGGAAGTACGCGTACGACTTTGGCGACGTCGCAGGTATGACCCCGCTGATGAAGATGCACACCCTCGGGCACACCTTCATCCCGGACGCCATCCACGCCGGTGGGCTGCGCTACCACGGCATGGCCCCGCTGCTGTCACACACCAAGGAACTCGGGCTCATTGAGGCCGTCGCGAAGACCCAGCGCGAGTGCTTCGAGGCCGGCATGCGCTTTGCCAGGGCGGAGGGCATCGTCCCAGCACCAGAGTCGACCCACGCGCTGGCCGCCTGCGTTGAGGAGGCGCTGCGCTGCAAGGAGACCGGCGAGCCGAAGGTGATCGTGGTGGCCCTGTCCGGACACGGCCACCTCGACCTGGGCTCCTACGGCTCCTACCTCGCCGGGGACCTCGTCGACCATGAGCTCTCCGAGGAGGCTGTCGCCGCAGCGACAGCCTCCCTCCCAGTGATCTGACGCCCCTGCGCCAGAAGCACTGAACAGGACAACCCGCGCAGGCAGGCGCGCCTCGAAGCTCGGCCAATCTGAGCGATCTCGCGGCGCGCCTGACCCTGGGGCGAAAACGTTGCGCCGAGGTTGCCGAATCCCCTCAGGTCCACCAGGCCACCGCCGATCGGGGCGACGTGAGTTCCGACCAGACTGGCACGTACTGGCGCCGGCTGTGGCGGAGCATCGCGCCAGCGTTCCTCGTCTTCGTCGTCGGCGCTGGCGGCACGGGCGTTGCCGCCTCCGCCTTCAACAGTGCGGAACACCGGCACGCTGACGCCGCCCTGACCAGACGGGCGCGTGACCTTCGTGTCGCGGTATCAGCAGAGTTGGAACGTTACGTCGACACCCTCCAAGACCTTTCGGTCGCAACGGCTGCCCAGACCGATCTGACGGAGCGGGACTTCATCACGATCACCTCTCGGATCCGCCACGAGCGCCTGCCCGGTACCGGTGCCGTGCTGTTCATCGACGCGAACGGCGAGGTCCGCTTCGGCCGAGAGATCGGGGAAACCGGGGCTGCGACGACGGCTGGGTCTTCTGAGGCGATGACTGTGCTTGCCCCGAACGGGCCCGACCGGGAGGCCGCCAGCAGCGCCGAAGCCGCGATTGCCATGGCCCTCGCCCGGGAGAGCGGCCAGATCACGGCGAGCCGGCCAAGGGACCAAGTCGACGTTGCGCGGGCCGAAACGCACCCGACCACCGTGCTCGCCGGTCCGGTGTATGCGGGTCCGGCTGATCCGGGGAATCCTGGCGCTGGCGCATTGCTGGGCTGGGTCGTTGTGACCGTGCGCATCGATGATGCCATCGACCAGCCCCTGCGCGACGCCGCGGACCGTTCGACCCGGATCGCCGTCGCGGACGCCACCGATCCCGGAGATCCGGTGCACGTTGCCGGGGTGGCGCGCGGCGGCGCCGCCGGGAATGGTGGCGGCACGAGCCGCCAGGTCGAATTCGTCGTCGCCCAGCGCACCTGGATGCTGACCGCGACAGCCACTAGTCCCCTGGTCAGTGGACCCGCCGCATACACAGACGAGGCGACCCTTGCCGGAGGGTTACTGATCACGGTGCTGCTCTGCGGAGTGGCGTGGCTGCTCGCGACGTCCCGGGAGCGAGCGCTCGCCGGTGTTCAGCAGGCAACGGCCGCGCTCCGGGCCGACATCGCCCGAAGGGAGGCTGTCGAGGCCCAGTTGCGGGAGCGAGAGGCGGAACTGGCGGGCTTCATCGCGCTGACCGCCCATGATCTGCGCACGCCGATGACGAACGTCGCAGCATACGCCGACCTGTTGGCGGAGGTTGCCGCAGAAGACCTGGACTCGACGTGCCAGGGGTTCCTCGAACGGATTGGCACCGGAACCCGCAGAATGACCCGGCTCATTGACGATCTTCTCGATTTTTCGACCGCTGGCACAGCACCGCTGCGCCCAGAAGCGGTCGATCTCGGCAGACTGTGCGCCGATGTGGTCTCGGAACACACGACCCACCGAGGCGATTCGCGCCCCAGCGTCGACTTCGGGCCGCTCCCGACGGTCCAGGGTGATCCGGCGACGCTCACCCGGTTGCTCGACAACCTGATCAGCAATGCCATCAAGTACGTCCGGCACGGCGACACGGCTCAGATCGCCATCGGAGCGCGCAAGGAGCCAAACGGCTGGCGGATCGAGGTCGCCGATCGCGGCATCGGCATTCCCCCTGAGCAGCGGCAGGCCGTCTTCGCGGCGTTCCACCGCGACCGCGCCGCCGAAGGGTATCCGGGCACAGGGCTCGGCTTGGCCATCTGCAAGCGCATCGTCGAGCGCCACGGCGGAGACATCGGCGTCGAGCAGAACCCGGGCGGCGGCAGTCGCTTCTGGTTCACGCTCCCGGAGACGCTGCCGCCGGAACTCTCCATTGCCGGGGAGAGGAAGGCACAGCCGGAGAAACCCCCTGCCCCGCTCAGGCCCGGTCGATCTGTCGCGCTCAGCGCCAACCGACGTCGATCCGCTGACCGCGCTCATCGAAGAAGTGCAGCTGGTCCATCCTGATCGAGACGGTCAGCGGGTGCCCACCGGAGACCGCTGGGTACGGCGCGAGCCGGACGGCCAGCTCCGCTGGCCTCCTGTGGTGCCTGCCGGGATCCCCGAGCACCCCCTGCTGGCCGCTGTCCTCCTCCGCGCTGCGGCCGTTGGCGGACAAGCGGCTGAAGAACCTGCGTAGCCCGTTGGTGTTGATGCCGGTGTTGACCGGAACAGATCCCATCTCATCAACCACAATCGCCGTCGCGCCAATGTCGAGGTACGCGAGGGTCTCATGGCCGTGATGCTCCAGGTAGCGGATCCGCCCGCGGAGGACGTCTCCCTGGGTATCGGGTGTCACCGGGGTCAGTGCCTCGGCCCGCATACCGACGACGATCCGCTCGCCGTGGTAGTGGGCCACGGCCCGTGACCGGAGGTCGTTCCACGGCAGGTACAGGGTCTGGTCGCCGACGTGCAGAGCGACATGGCGGTCAAGGTGCACGTAGACCTGCGCTTCAAGCAGGTTCATCCGGGGGCTGCCCAGGAAGGCCGCGACATACAGGGTCGCTGGCCTGCCGTAGACCTCGGTCGGCGTACCGACGTCCTGGAGCACACCCTTACGCATGATGGCGACCCGATCCGCCATGGTGAGCGCCTCGGCCTGGTCGTGTGTCACATACACCGTCGTGACGCCCATCTCGTGGACCAGCCCGCTGATCTCAGCCCGCAGCTCCGCACGCAGACCGCTGTCGAGGTTCGAAAGCGGCTCGTCCATCAGGAACAGGCGCGGGCGACGCACGATCGCCCTGCCCATGGCGACCCGCTGCCGCTGGCCGCCGGACAGCTGCTTCGGTTTCCTGCCGAGGACATCCCCGATCCCGAGCGCGCTGGCAACCTCCGCTACCTGGTCGGCGCGGGGACCGGGCTCAATCCCGGACAGCTTCAGCGGGAAGCCGATGTTGTCTCCGACTGTCATGTGCGGGTAGAGCGCGAAGTCCTGGAAGACCATGGCAACCCCCCGTTCCCGGGGGGGAAGGTCATTTGCGACCTCACCGTCCAGCAACACCGCCCCGGATGTCGGGTCCTCCAGCCCCGCAATCATGCGAAGCATGGTGGATTTGCCGCACCCTGAAGGGCCGAGCAAGACCATGAATTCCCCTGAAGCCACATCAAGGTTTGTCCGCTCGACCGCAACTGTGCCGTCGGGAAATACCTTTGTGACGTCCTTGAGCGCGACGGTAGCCACCGTCACCTCCGCCCGCTTTGTACGCTGCCTTGTGTACCCACGTTGAGGTAAGTACTGTGACCAAGCTCATCGTCGCCGACTATCGGGTAAACGACCACAGTTCGACAGGTCACGAAACCGCTACTGGGAGTGCTACCCACGCCATCCACACCCATCGTGAGCAGCGTTCCTAAAGTACGGTCGCCTAACAATCGACGATACGCGATGACGCAAGTATGGACACTTTGCGCTAGCAGCGTCAATTGTCAATAATTGAGGCGTTCCGAGAGGTCGGAATGCGCCGCTTATTGTATTTTCGCCTTCTGACCATTCCGGCCGCGGCAACAACAACAACACGACACCCGCTGTGCCGTTCCCCGATTGAGATGGGAAGCCGAACTGACCGTTGTCACCGATCAACCTGCCTGTGTCAGACAACACCCTCCGCGCCCGATGCTGTGTTCGGATCGTTATGGAACATGCCCGGACATTCCATCAGGTGCCGAAACGACCCTCTATCCCCGCTGCTCCTCGTGCATCGTCAGGACTCTCGCGTGGATCGACGTGCGCTGCTGAAGCGCGGCCCGCAAGGCGCGGTGCAGTCCGTCTTCGAGATACAGGCAACCCTGCCACTGCACGACGTGGGGAAACAAATCTCCGTAGAAGGTCGAATCCTCGGCGAGCAGCCGATCGAGCGCCAGCTCCCGCTTGGTCGTCACCAGCTGGTCGAGCCGGATCGGCCGAGGAGGTATCCCCGCCCAGTCCTTCATCGACAGGCCATGGTCCGGATACGGCCGACCCTCACGGACCGCCTTGAAGATCACGGATTGTTCACCCCCAGACCGAACACATCGGTCCCAGCCTAGCCGCAGGCCCCGGTATGGTGACGCATCGCGAGTCGTCCCTCATGTCGGATTGTCCGCACCACTCGGGGGCCGTCATCCCCCATTCGAGTCACTCGTCCGCGCCAAGGCCACCCATCGGCGAGATGTGTCCACAACGGCAACGACCGCAGCGGCGGTCCGATGCGGCATGGGTGCGTTCACCCCAGAATCCGGCTGATCCCCCAACTCCCGCGCCAGGAGTCTCCCGGGTCAAGAACCAGCAGATCACGCCCTGATCGGAAGGCATCGGGAGGGCAGGTCATCGGTTCCAGCGCCACCGACCGCCGGTTGCGGATCGGGGGAAGGGTATCCCCGGTGTAGACCTGCCACCACTTGAACGCCTCGTCGGCCCACACCCTGACTCCAGAGGAATCCGGCGCCAGGATCGAGGCGGTCGACCTGCCGTCCTCATCATGATCGATCTCCGAGAAGGCAAGATCAAGTCGCAAGCCGCCGATCTTCCGGCCATGGCGGAAGTCGTACTCCCCGCCGACGACCCGTGCGGCGCCGATCGGCAGGCACCGGCTGTCGAGCAGCAGGCGGTTGCTGCCAGGGACGACCAGCGTGAGGTCGTCGACGGCAACCCCAGGGA
>JAFGOK010000329.1 GCA_016926535.1 Micromonosporaceae bacterium
GCAGACCCCCACAGCGGCAACCAGCGTCGTGCGCCTTCCCCGCCGGAGGCGAAGACAGCGACCGATATCCATGTGGACCCTCCCGCCCGCCAGCCCGCGACACAGATTAACGTCCATCTATACGCGAGGCCAGAGGCAAGACCGCAGCCATCAGTCACCAGTCACCAGTCACCAGTCACCAGTCACCAAGCACCAAGCACCAAGCACCAAGCACCAGCACACTCGCCAAGATCATTATGACCGGAACGCTAGCGCGGTCGTTGCCGCAGAAAACCGCGCTGGCGTTCCACTCGCGCACCGAACCAGGAACGCACGATACCCTCAGTCATGATTCGACTCGTTGCTGTTGACCTGGACGGCACGCTCGTCCGCTCTGACACGACCGTCTCCCGGAGGACAGCCGCCGCACTCTCCCGGGCTGCGGGCAACGGCGCCCGCATCGTCATCGTCACAGCACGCCCACCCCGGTTCATCCAGACGCTCCTCGACGACCTCGGCATCACTGGTACCGCGATCTGCGCCAACGGAGCACTTGTGCACGATCTCGACACCGGGACGACCGAGATCGCTGTGCCGCTGCCCGCGGCAGTGGCACAGCGCGCCGCGGCCACGCTGGCAGGTGCCGTCCCGGGAATCGCGTTCGCTGTCGAGACCGGGCACCGCGCAGTCATCGGCCCCGGATACGGCCATATCAGCACAATGGAGATGGAACAGGCGCCGGTGGCGACCCTCGCGGAGCTGTGGGCAGCCGCCGACCCCTGCGTCAAGTTGCTGGCATGGTCCCCCTCCCCGGTGACCGACCAGTACCTCGCCCTAGTCAAGGCGCTCCTTCCAGACGTCACCGTCACCTATTCCGGCGGCACAGGAATGATCGAGATCCATGCCCCGGGGGTTTCCAAGAGGTCCGCCCTGCGGACGCTGTGCTCAGCGTCGGGAATCCGCAGGGAGGAGGTTGTCGCCTTCGGAGATATGCCGAATGACACTCCGATGCTGCGGTGGGCCGGTCTGTCCTGTGCCGTCGCAAATGCCCATCCCGAGGTGCTCGCCTGCGCTGACCGGATCACCGGCAGCAATGACGCTGACGGCGTCGCCGCAGTCCTGGAGGAGCTATTCCCGGCGGACCCGACGACCGCCACCACGACGCCCGGCACTGCCGCAACCGCCACCACGGCGCCCGGCACTGCCGCAACCGCCACCACGGCGCCCGGCACTGCCGCACATCCGCGGTCTCCGGTGTCTTGATCGACACCGAACACCTGGGCGAACTCGGATGCCGCCTAGCCCCGCCCGGCGGTGCTCTCCCTGACGATGAGCTGGTGCGGGGCCCGCAGCTCCAGGCCGGGCGGAGGGGTCCTGCTGCCGATCCGCAGGAGCAGGCGCTCGACCGCCGTCGTCGCGATCATCTCCTTGTCCGGGGAAATGGTGGTCACCGTCGGATTCGAGTAGGCGCCGTCCTCGATGTTGTCGTACCCGATGACGGCGACGTCCTCAGGAACCCGCTTGCCCCGGGCGATCAGGGTGTGAATGGCTCCCAGCGCGACGAGATCGCTGTAGCAGAAGACCGCGTCCGGAGGCTCTGGCAAATCAAGCAGATGCTTCATGGCGGTCGCCCCGTCGAGCCGGTTGAAGCGCGGGGTGCGGATGATGAGACGCTCGTCGACGGCCAGGCCCCTGCTGCGGTGGGCCTCCCGGAATCCCTGGGTCCGCAGCTGGGCGGCTTCCCCGGTCTCATACGGCTGGTCTCCGATGGCCGCGACCCGGGTACGGCCGAGGTCGAGCAGGTGCTCGGTCGCCTGCCGAGAGGCGGTGACGTCGTCGATCCCGACGTGGTCGAACGTCCCGTCACTGACGCGCTCGCCCAGGATGACCAGGGGCAGAGTCGGATCCCGGTCGGCGAGGGCCGCCTGTGACAGCCCGAGCGGGCTGAAGATGACCCCGTCGAACAGCAGCCGGTGCGAGCGCTTGGTGATGAGCTCCCGCTCGTGGGCACGGTCACCGTCGGTCTGGTCGATGAGGACGTTGTAGCCACGGGTCCTGGCGGCCCTGATAATCCCCTGAAGCAACTCGGCGAAGTAGGGCGTGTCAAGGTATGGCACGACGACCGCGATCTGCCCGGAGCGCCCCTGAGCAAGGTTGCGGGCCAAGACGTTGGGCTGGTAGCCCAGCTCGTCAACGGCGCGCTGAACCCTGGCCCGGGTAGCCTCGGTGACGTTGGCGTAGCCATTAACCACGTTGGACACGGTCCTGCTGGAAACGCCGGCGAGCGCCGCGACGTCACGCAGGGTGATGTGTCGTCCTCGTCGCATCAATCCTGCCCCGCCCTCATCTGTGGTGTTGTCCGTGGCGCCGTTCACGGCGCCGTTCGTGCTGTTTGCAGCGCTGCAAAACTGTGGTAGGAAGATACCTCAACAGCGACCGTCATCGTTCCCCCACCCGTCGCGGCTTTCCCCGCGGCGCCATCACACCATCCGCCCACCCCGGCGCGGGCCATACGATCCACGGCTCAGCAGGCCGACCCACGGTGTGCCACCACCGAGGGTCGACCCGATGCAGCACGCCCCGCATCAGACGACTCAACAACGGAACAGACTTTCCACCCTTATCGGGAGGTATCACGTGAGTCTTCGACACTTCAGTATAGAACGCGGCCGACGCTGGCCGATCATCGCAACGGTCATGGCACTGGCTGCGACCGTCGGGCTGGCCGCCGGGTGCGGTGGTTCCAGCGAGGACGACGCCTCCGGCCCGGTCACCGTTTCCGTGTGGGCGTGGTATCCGGAGTTCCAGCCGGTCGTCGACCTGTTCAACTCGACCCACACCGACATCAAGATCAAATGGACGAACGCCGGGACCGGCCAAGACCAGTACACCAAGCTCCAGACCGCGCTCAAGGCCGGCAAGGGTGCCCCGGACGTCGTGATGCTGGAGTTCCAGGAAATCCCGACCTTCCAGATGACCAAGCATCTGGTCGACCTGGGCAAGTACGGGGCCAACGACATCAAGGGCAACTACGTCGACTGGGCGTGGAAGCAGGTCTCCAGCGGCGACTCCGTGTATGCGATCCCCGTGGACGCCGGCCCCATGGCCATGCTCTACCGGCAGGACATCTTCGACAAGTACGGGCTGACCGTGCCGAAGACCTGGGCGGAATTCAAGGAGCAGGCCCTGAAGCTCAAGGCCGCCGCCCCGGAGAGCTTCATGACCGATTTCGGCGGCAACGACGGTGGCTTCATGACCGGACTGATGTGGCAGGCCGGCGCGCGGCCGTACACCTACTCGGTCTCCGACCCGAAGAACATCGGCATCACCATCAACAGTGACCAGGCCAAGCAGGTCATGACCTACTGGGAGGACATGGTCGGCTCAGGTCTGGCCGACACGACCTCCTACGGCACGACCGATTTCTACAGCGGCCTGGCCAGTGAGAAGTATGCGACGTACCTCGCCGCCGGCTGGGGCCCCGGATACCTGCAGAGTGTTGCCAAGGCCACCTCCGGGAAGTGGCGCGCAGCGCCCCTGCCGCAGTGGACCTCAGGTGCCAACGCCCAGGGCGACTGGGGCGGGTCGTCCTTCGCCGTCACCGACCAGACCAAGCACCCTGAGCAGGCGACGAAGGTCGCCATGGAGATCTTCGGAGTCAACCAGGACGCCTGGAAGATCGGCATCGACAAGGCGTACCTCTTCCCGACCGCAACCCCGATCCTGAACTGGGACTACTTCCTCAACAAGGAGTACGAGTTCTTCGGTGGCCAGAAGGTCAACGAGGTCTTCGTCCCGGCCTACAACGGCATCGGGGAATTCGCCTGGAGCCCGTTCAACAGCTACAACTTCAGCCAGCTGACGACGCTGGTCGGGCAGGCCATCGAGAAGAAGACCTCCTGGACCGAGACGCTCGACGCCCTGGACAAGGACCTCACCTCCTACGCGACGAAGCAGGGATTCACGGTCGCGCCGTAACCCCAGCCGCGCTCCGTGGGCCGGCGGCGTGCCGCCGGCCCACGGAGACCCCCCACGGAGACCCCCCAGACCCCCGGAGCCCTGGATCGCCAGAACCACCACGGCGGAGGACCACATGACCGCGAATCACACCCCCGGGCCACCCCGCCGCCAGCGCGCCACCGTTGGACGGCAGGCCCTGACCGGGTGGCTGTTCGTCGCCCCGTTCACGCTGCTGCTCATTGCCTTCCTGCTGCTACCCATGGCGTACGCCTTCAAACTCAGCCTGTACCGGTCCACCCTGGTCGAGGGAGAGGTCTTCGCGTACCTCGACAACTACCGCGAGGCGCTGCGCGACCCCCAGGTCCGCTCCGGCGCGCTGCGGGTAATCATCTACGGCCTGATCCAGACGCCGATCATGATTGGAATCGCACTGGTCGCGGCGCTGCTGATCGACGGATCCACCTCGCGGTTCTCGCGGTTCTTCCGGCTCGCGGCATTCGTCCCGTACGCGGTCCCGGTCGTCATCGGAACACTGATGTGGGGCTTCCTCTACAGCGAGAACACCGGCCCGCTGAGCTCCGTGGCCCACATCGACTTCCTATCGTCGGGCATGGTCCTCGCCTCGCTGGGCAACATCGGGACCTGGCAATGGGCCGGCTACAACATGATCGTTCTGTACGCGGCGCTCCAGGGCGTCCCCAGGGACATCTACGAGTCGGCGAGGATCGACGGCGCCGGTTCGGTCCAGATCGCCCTCCGGATCAAGACGCCCATGATTTCCTCCGCCCTCGTCCTCGTCACCATCTTCACGATCATCGGCACCCTCCAGTTCTTCACGGAACCGCTGATCCTGCAACCGCTGAATCCCGGAGCGATCACCAACGGGTACACCCCCAACGTTTACGCCTACAACCAGGCATTCTCCTACCAGCAGTACAACTACTCCGCGGCGATCTCGTTCCTGCTGGGTGCGGTGGTCTTCGTCGGGTCGTACCTCTTCCTGTTCGCCACCCGCAGAAGGAGCGCCCTGCGGTGAGTACCGTGACCAGCACCAGATCCAGCGCCCGCATCTCCTCTGGCAACCTCACCGGCCGGATCGCCTCCCACGCGGTCATGGCATTCATGGCCTTCTACTTCCTGCTGCCGTTCTGGTGGCTGATCGTCGCCGCGACCAAGGACAACGACGGGCTGTTCGGCTCTGCGCCCCTGTGGTTCGCCAGCAGCAACGAGCTGTTCGACAACCTGTCGCTGCTGTTCCACCAGCAGGACGGCGTGTTCCTGAAGTGGCTGCGCAACACCGCGATCTACTCCGTCGTCAGCGGCCTCGGCGCGACCGCCATCGCGGCGCTCGCCGGATACGCGTTCGCGAAGCTCCGCTTCCCGGGACGCAACGCGCTGTTCGCGGCGCTCCTCGGGCTCATCATGGTGCCGGCCACCGCCCTGGTGCTGCCGACCTACCTGCTGATGAGCAATCTCGGGCTGACGGACTCGATGTGGGCCGTCATCCTGCCCTCACTGCTCAACCCGTTCGGGGTCTACCTGCTGCGGGTGTACGCCCACGACTCCGTGCCGGAGGAGATGCTGGAGGCCGCGCGCATCGACGGAGCCGGCGAGCTGCGGGTCTTCCGCAGTATCGCCCTTCCGGCGATGCGTCCCGCCCTGGTGACCGTCCTGCTGTTCACCATGGTCGGCACCTGGAACAACTTCTTCCTGCCCCTGGTCATGCTCAGCGACAACGAGCTCTTCCCGCTCACCGTCGGCTTGCGGACCTGGTACATGTCCGCGACCATCGGCAACGGCGGGCCTGCCCTGTTCAACGTCATCGTGGTCGGGGCGCTCGTGGCGATCCTGCCGCTGATTGTCGCGTTCCTCCTGCTTCAGCGGCACTGGCGCAGCGGCCTGACCATCGGCTCGCTCAAGTAAACGTCCATCACAGACCATCCACCGTCGTCCTGGGTACCCAGAGGAGAACCATGCTCACCGCAGCTGTCACGCTTGACCCCGCCTCGATCGTCGCCCCGGTCAGCCGCCGGACGTTCGGGTCGTTTGTCGAGCACATGGGACGCTGTGTCTACAGCGGCATCTACGAGCCCGGTCACGCCCGCGCGGACGAGGACGGCTTCCGCACGGATGTGCTGGCCCTGGTACGGGAACTCGGGGTGACCACCGTGCGGTACCCGGGCGGCAACTTCGTCTCCGGGTACCGGTGGGAGGACGGCATCGGCCCGGTCAGCGAGCGTCCCCGGCGCCGGGACCTCGCCTGGCACAGCATCGAGACCAACGAGATCGGCATCGACGAGTTCGCTCGCTGGGCCGCTCGGGCCGGGGTCGACCTCATGTACGCGGTCAATCTGGGCACCCGCGGGATCCAGGAGGCCCTCGATGTCCACGAGTACTGCAACCACCCCGGCGGCACCCACCTGTCGGAGTTGCGGCGCGACAACGGCGCCAAGGATCCGCACGGCATCAGGATGTGGTGCCTGGGCAACGAGCTGGACGGCCCGTGGCAAACCGGGCATATGACCGCGCGAGAGTACGGGCTGCTGGCCGCAGCGACCGCCAGAGCGCTCCGCTCCGCGGAGCCGGACCTGGAGCTGATCGCCTGCGGCAGTTCCAGCTCGTCCATGCCCACCTTCGGCGCGTGGGAGGCCACGGTCCTCGAACACACCTACGACTGCGTCGACTACATCTCCTGCCACGCCTACTACGAGGAACTCGACGGCGACCTCGGCTCGTTCCTGGCCAGCGCCGTCGACCTGGATCACTTCGTCCGCAGCATCGTGGCGACGGCCGACAGCGTCGGCGCCCGCCTGCGCAGCACCAAGAAGATCAACATCTCGTTCGACGAGTGGAACGTCTGGTACCTCTCCCGCTTCCAGCAGCAGCCGACCCCAGCGGACTGGGCGGTGGCCCCCCGCGTCATCGAGGACGAGTACAACGTCGCCGACGCCGTCGTCGTCGGCGACCTGCTCATCTCGCTGCTGCGCAACAGCGACCGGGTCACCGCCGCCTGCCAGGCACAACTCGTCAACGTCATCGCGCCGATCCGCACGGAGCCGGGAGGCCCGGCCTGGCGGCAGACCATCTTCCATCCCTTCGCGAAAACAGCCGCCCTCGCCAGCGGCAACGTGCTCACCACCCAACTCGACTCGCCGACGTACGACACCGCCAAATACGGCACGGTCGCGACCGTTGACGCGGTCGCGACGCACGACCGGTCCGGTCGGACGCTCACCGTGTTCGCGGTCAACCGGGACCAGCAGGGTCCGGTCGAGCTCACCGTCGACCTGCGCCGGTTTGACCAGCGGCCGTCGATCTCCGAGGCCTGGACGCTCACCGACGAGGATCTGCGGGCGAGCAACACGTGCGATCACCCAGACCGGGTCGTGCCCTCCGCCAGCCAGCAGGTATCCCTCGACGGCTCAACGCTGAAAATCACGATGCCGCGGGTCTCCTGGAACGCCGTCCAGGTCGCCTTCGAGCCGTAGGTCAGCTTCAGGCAGAAGGTCAGCTTCAAGCCGCAGAACAGGGCTGGTTCACGGGCCGCCCTGCTCGCAGACTCGGTCACGGCCAGCCCGTTTCGCCTCGTAGAGGGCCTCGTCGGCCTGGTGTAGCAGCAGGTACGCATCACCGGTGGGGCGGACCGGCCCGGACAGCCCGACGCTGACCGTCACCGAGATCGGGCCAACCGCCGTCAGGATCGGTTGGCCCGCGACCGCCTGGTGCAGCCGCTCCGCGACCGCGTGGCTGTCCCTTGCGGACGCACCAGTCAGCAGCACCGCGAACTCCTCGCCCCCGTAGCGGCACATAACGTCGCCCTCCCCCAGGCAGGTCTGAAGGCGGACGGCGACCTCCCGGATGACATCGTCGCCGATCAGGTGACCGTACGTGTCGTTCACCTGCTTGAAGTAGTCAATGTCCACCATGACGGCGGAGACCGCGCGGTCGGCCGGCGGCTGCGCCGCGAGCAGCCGGCGGACCTCCTCGAAGAAGTGCCGGCGGTTGTACAGGCCGGTCAGACCGTCGCGGATGGCGAGTTCCTCGTTGCGCTGGAACAGCACCGCGTTGTCGTAGGCGATGATGCCCTGCCCGGCCAGGGCCGCGGCGATCTCGGTCTCGGCCTCGGCGTGCGGCCGGGCGACCGTCGACGCGATCACCAGCAGGCCGCGGTTCCTGCCCCGGATCATCAGTGGGATCGCGAGCCAGGCAGCGGCACCCGGAACCAGCAGGTGGAACAGCGGGGCGAGTTCCTTCGCCGCCTCAAGGCCCCGCGCCGGCGTGGTCGCCGCCAGCAGGCCGGCGATGATCGGATCGTTCGCGGACAGCGCTTGCCCCTTGGCGTCCCCGGTGACCGCGATCAGTTCCTCGCTGGCCGGAAGGTGGCAGAACAGCACGGCGACGTCGGAGGGCACGGCCCTCGTCACGGTCGCGACGATCCGCGCCGCCACCTCGTCGGGATCGAGGTTGGCCGCCATGTCGGTCATCGCGGCCCGGAGGGTCTCAGCGACGTCCCGCTCCCGCTGCGCCGCGCGGACGTCCAGCTCCAGCTGGGCTGCCCTGGCCGTCTCGAACGCCACGGCGACCTGAGTGGTAATGGCCGAGAGCATCTGGCTGTCCTCAGGGGTGAAAATGCCCTTCGCCGCCCGGCTGTCCAGGTACACGACGCCGAGGAGCCGTCCCTTGAACCGCACCGGAGCGACCATGATGCTGCGCAGCCCGTGCACCAGGGCGCTGCGGGAACCCAGGGCCGCGCCCTCCTCGCTGCCGGTCACCACCAGGGCCGCTCCGCTTTCCCGGACCCGCTCCACCAGGCTGGCGCTGTACCTCGTCGGTGCTTCGAGGTCCGTTCCGTCGCCGCACCGCCCGAGGTACGGCCGGAGCAGGTCAGTCTGCGGATCGGTCAGGAACAGGAACGCGCGTTCCGCCCCGAAGATCTGAACGATCTCGTCCAGGGCGACCCGGGAAAGCTGCCGCGGGTCGATCACCGTCGCCGCTGCCAGGCTGACCTGATGCAGGGCCTTCAGCCGGCGGGCCTGGAGTTCCGTCTCCCCTGGCGTGCCGCGCCTGGTCACAGCGCGATCCTTGGCGAGCACCACAACTGACCTGCGGTCCCAGGTACTTGACGCCGCCTCCGGATCGAACTCCGCCCGCACCCACCGGGCCCTGGTCCGCCATCCGTGCTCAACGGCGATCATGGCGGCAAGGTCAGCCTGCCGCCGGGCATCCGCTTCCAGACCGAGGTCCCGCAGGGCCCGCGCCCGCACCCGGGCAACCTCGTAGTCGACCAGCGGGGCGTTGCCACCCCCGATCAAGCCGCCGCCCCCAGCAGTGCCCCAGGCCGTGCCACCGGCCATGACTGCCCCGAACCTGGCTGCCCCGAACCTGACCCCGTCGCAGGCCCTGGCCAGCCGCCGCAGCGCAGCCTCCGGCCGGCCCGCCAGCTGATCGAGGCTCGCCGCAGCCGCGACGTGAAACCCCCGGAGCACCGGCCCGTTCACCGCTCGCTCCAGCCGCCGCACGGCGCCGGCCGCCGCCCTGAGCCGGCGATCGGCCTCAGCGCGCAGCTCCTCGGTCCTGGACGGATCATCGGGCGAGTCCCTGCTCTCCTCGCAGGCCTTCGCCGCCTGGGCCAACCGGCCGAACGCGAGGTACGCCCACACCACCCGCTGGGACGACCAGACCTGCCTCGGGCCAAGGCCCATGGCCTCGAACCGCGCGGCGGCATCCTCGAAGGGCTGCCCCAGCTCCCCCTGCTCCAGCACAATGTGGAGGTCCGCGATCGCCGCGACCAGCCGCGCTCCGACGTTGCCCGGGGTCCGGTCCAGGAACCCCTGGACGGCGTCGATGCCACTGGCGGCCTCCGCCGCCATACCGGCGAGAGCCGCGGCCCTGGGGCCGAGGGTCGCGAACGGTTTGCCGAGGGCCAGGTCGTCTCCGGCCCTGCGCCGCCCCCTCCGATACCAGGTCGCAGCATCCTCCCCGTACCCCCGCATCAGCTGGAGAATGCCGTAGATGCCGATCAGCTCCAGGTACTGGCCGACGTCCAGCCATCTGGAGTGGTTGACCAGAACCCTCCGGGTGAACGTGCCGCTCGCTGCGGACGCTGGGGAGACCAGATCGTGGCTGACCGCGGCCATGTAGTGAATCGTCGCGGTCAGCCCGGGATCGCGGAGGGCCGCCGCCTCTGCCAGTGCTTGGCCGATCAGCCGATCCCGCAACTGGATCCGACCGATCGTCCCCGCGCTGATCGCCATGCTGGCCTTGATGAGCGCGAACTCCGGCCCTCTGCCGAGGAGCTTCGCCCCGAGCGTGGACCGCATCGTGATCGCGGCCGACTGTCGCACCCGCAGTCCCAGAACAGCGCTCTTCGACGCGATCGACAGCAGCCGGATCGCAAGCCGGTGACGTTCCCGCCGGGCAGGGGACAGCGGCCGCAGACGCCTGGGCACCAGGCCGATGACCGAGGCGAGGATTGCCCGGCCAGCGCTGGTCACCGCAAGCCACCTCTGGCCGGTGGGCAGCCAGTCCCCGAGCTCCGCCAGGCCGAGGCGAACCATCGCGATCGCCCGGTCGCCCTCCCAGAACAGGTGATGGGTCTCGGCCATCAGCCCGAACAGCTCCGCCCGCCGGATCGGATCCCGCTCCAACTCCAGCGCCCGCTGAAGGTGCTGCAGCGCGACGTCCGGCTGGCCGATCCGGCTGGCCGCCGTACCGAGATCGCGGAGGAAGCCGGCATCCAGGGCGATGCCCGCCGCTGCCGACGCATCCCTGGCCTGGCACAGCAGGCGGTACGCCTCCGCCGCCGCGTGGGCCGCCAGCGCACTGCTGCCGGCTGCGGTCGCCGCCCGGACCAGTCGCTCCGGCGTGCTGCCATCGCCGAGCAGGTAGTGCTGGGCGACGGCGTACACCGTTGCCTCCTCGACTGCCTCCCCGGCTGTATCCCCGACCGGGCCGGCGTCCAGCGCCTGAGCGACCCGCTGATGCAACCGCCCGCGCTCGGCGCTGTCCACACCGCGCAGCAGCGCCTCCCGGATCCGATCGTGCAGGAACGCATACCCCTGCGACACCGGCTCGATCAGGCGGTGATCCGCCGCCCCCGCCAGAGCCGCCGCCGCCGTGGCGTGATCCAGCCCGGTGACCTCGGTGACCAGCCCGACAGAGAACTGCTGCCCGATGGTGGCGGCGGCGACCAGCAACCCCCGAGTCTGGCTCGGAAGCGCCTCGATCCGGCGCAGGAGCAGGTCGAACACGTCGTCCGGCAGGGCGAGGGCGCGAAGGGACTCCCGGTCGAGCAGCCACCTGCCCCACGAGGGGCGCAGTACTCCGAGATCGAGCGCCATCTGGAGGTACTCCAGCACGGCGAGGGGGTTGCCGCCGCTGTACGCGGCGAGCCGGAGTACCAGCTCTGCCGGGGCTGCGGGGGTCCTGAGCACGTCCGCCATCAGCTGGCCGACGCTGGCCTCCTCCAGCGGGCCAACCGCCAACTGGAGGTCAACGGTCTCGCCGAGACTCTCCCTGATCGGCCCGACGACGTCCACGCCTCCGGCCTCGTCGCGAGCCGTGACGATCAGCAACAACCGGGACTCTTCCAGGCACGCCCCGAGACACCGCACGACATCTCCGGTCGCCTGATCCCACCACTGCGCGTCGTCCAGGTGCAGGATGGCCCCGCCGTGCCGGTCGGCGAAGCTGATCAGATAGCCGGCCACCGCCTGGGCGGAGGGCTGCCTCAGCCCGGGGTCGATCACTTCTCGCAGCGGGCCGAGCGGGGTCGCGCAGCCCTCCGAGGCCTTGCCGGTCAGGAACGGATACCCGCTGGCCCGCACCGCGAGGCCAAACTCGCGCGCCAGCCTGCTCTTGCCGATCCCCGGTGGGCCAACGACGAGCGCGGCCCCGCCGCGCCCGGCGATCGCCCGTCCCCAGCAGGAAAGGAGCTGGGCGAGCTCTGGCTCCCTACCGAAGAGTCTGGAGGACATACCGGCCGGGACGGGCCGGTCGTCGCAGGTCGGGTGCGCGCCTGCGGACAGCCCGAACTCCCGCTCGCCCGCGGCGACCCGGGCGAGGTCGTCCCGGGCGGCTTCTGCGGTCTGGTAGCGGTCGTCCGGATCCTTGGCGAGCAGCCTGGCCACGATCTGCGCCAGGGCCGGAGCGAGGGTTGCCCGCTCCCGGAGCAGATCCGGGACCGGCTCGGCCAGGTGGAGCCGGATCAGCTCCCCGACCTCGTCCGCGACAAAGGGCAGCCGCCCGGAGCAGCACTCGAACAGCACCACCCCGAGGCTGTACAAATCGGATCGGGCGTCGACCGGCCGGTGCAGCAGGCCGGTCTGCTCGGGCGCGCTGTAGGCGAACGTTCCCGCCGCCGTGGCAGAGCATGACCTGCCGACCCGATCGGCCAGCCCGAAGTCGATCAGCCGAACCCGGCCGTCCCAACCGACCAGGATGTTGTCTGGTTTGATGTCGCGGTGCACCCGCCCCGCGGCGTGCGCGGCTGCGAGCGTCTCGGCGATCTGCGCCCCGAAATCGGCGACTCGCCGATCAGAAAGCCCGAGTGACCGGTCACTGATCATCCGCCGCAGGGGCCGGCCCTCGATCAGGTCCATGACAATGTAGACCCGGCCGCAGGCCTGCCCAGCCTCATGGATCCGGACCAGGCCGGGGTGGCTGAGCACGGCGAGCAGCGCGGCCTCGCGGGTGAACTCGATGGATTCCTCGGCGCTCCCGGGCTCCAGCTGCATCTTCACCGCGTACTGGCGACCGTTGCGCTCTGCCCGGTACACGATCGATCGAGCCCCCCGGCCGACGACCCCGAGCAGCCGGAGCCCGGGAATGCCGCACCGTTCGTCGTCGAGCTGGCCGGGGTCGAACTGACCGGGGTCGGACTGACCGGGGCCAGCCGGAACCCAGTCTGATGGTTCAGACAAGGCGACTACGCCTCACTTTCGATGTCGCGCCACCCATCGGTACGAGTTGGCCACCGTGTCAGTTCCCCACCATCACCGCGGAAGGACTCTGCCAGCATCAACGTCCGACAATAGGCCGAGGAAACCTATTTCTCCACCCAACCCCGCGCCGTCGCCTCGAACAGCGCGACGCAGCCGCGCGAGGTCAGCCGGACGTCGTCGAAGGTCGACTCCAGCGCCCTGCGAAGCCCTGCCAGGTCATCCCGGCTGTTGTGGAAAACGCCCCGCCTGTTGTATTCGACCATCAGTCGCCTGGCTGGGCCGCTGACCGGCAGCCCTTCGGCGAGAATCGTGCTCCCGAAGACCTGCCCGCCCGCCCGCAGGGCCCGTGCCGCCCCGGATAGCACCGAACCTTTCACCGACCAGTCGCCGGGAAGGCAGTGCAGCAGGAAATTCAGGGCGGCCGAGTCAAATATCCCCGGGCCGACCGGCAGGGGGTCGCAGACGTTCGCCCGAACGCAGCTGGGCTGGTACCTGGCCAGCCTCGCCCCCGCGACCTGGAGGACCACCGGGTTGAGATCCACCAGCGTGATCTCCCTGGGCGGGGTCTCGAACGATCCCCGGTCCAGGAAGTATCCGGTGCCGACCCCGAGCTCCAGGTGACGCTTGCCGACAGCGCGGTTGTACGCCGCCTGCATGAAGGACTTGGGGCATCGCCAGATCAGCCGGCACGACAGGCCAAGCACGCCGAGGTCGTACCCGGCGAGGACCCGGCGGTCGTACACGGCCTGTCCATCATGGATGTCCTCTGGGGATGCCTTTGGTTCATCGGACTCGTTCGCCATGTGCCTGTTGTAGCCCTCCGAGGCCGGACAAGCCAGCCCTGGACCGCCTGGCTGTCACCGGCCGCCTGGACGGCCAGCGCCAGCGCCATCTCCTCGCGGCGGTCGAGATCGTCGCTTTCGCGATCGTCTTCGCGCCCACCACGGCGCACCGCTCTTTATATTGACGATCGTCAAATTTTTGAAGCACCCCATAAAGTTACATCAGTCAATTTTTACATGATCAACTTAACCGGTTGCGCTACTCAATCACATCGGTCTACGCTGATTTACGCACGACCGGGAGTCGCCGGCATTCACCCGTCGGGCCGCAGGGCCAATGTTCACGTTCCCCACGATGACTTCACTATGAGGTGAATCATGACAAGGCGATTCGCCATCGCTGGCACCACGGCACTCATCGTTTGTCTATCAACATTCGTCTATGCCGAACCAGCCCTGGCAGCAACCGGTATCCACGTCAGCGGCACCAACATCGTCGAGGCCAACGGCAACACCTTCATTATCCGCGGCACCAGCCATGCCCACACCTGGTACACCAGTCACACCGAGGCCTTTTCCGGCATCAAGTCCCTGGGCGGGAACACCGTCCGCGTCGTCCTCAGCGGCGGGCGCTGGTCGGCGAACGGAGCCAGCGACGTCGCATCCGTCGTCTCGCTCTGCAAGCAGAACAAGCTCATCTGCGTCCTGGAGAACCACGACACGACCGGCTACGGGGAGCAGAGCGGCGCATACACCCTCAGCCAGGCCGTCAGCTACTGGCAGGGGCTCAAGAGCGTGCTCCAGGGGCAGGAAAACTACATCATCATCAACATCGGCAACGAGCCGTACGGCAACAACAGCACCACCGGATGGACCACGGCGACCAGCAACGCGATCAAGGCGATGCGCAGCGCCGGCTTTCAGCACGCGCTGATGGTCGACGCGCCGAACTGGGGCCAGGACTGGTCCTTCACGATGCGCAACAACGCGAAGACCGTCGCGGCGGCAGACCCGAACAAGAACACGATCTTCTCGATCCACATGTACGGGGTCTTCGACACCGCAGCGGAAATCACTTCCTACGTCCAGACCTTCAAAAGCAACGGATTGCCGCTGGTCATCGGCGAGTTCGGGCACAACCACAGTGACGGCAACCCGGACGAGGACACCATCATGGCCACCGCCCAGTCCCAGGGCATCGGCTACATGGGATGGTCATGGTGCGGCAACAGCAGTGATGTCGCCTACCTCGATCAGGTTAACAACTGGAACGCCAGCAGCCTGACCTCATGGGGCCAGCGGCTGTTCAACGGTTCCAACGGGATTCGTTCGACCTCGAAGCAGGCCAGCATCTTCGGATAGCGCCAACCATCCGGCGCGTTTCCACGTCCCTTCGATGAACCGGTTCACCTACAGATCACCACTTCGAAGCACACCCCTGGTCGTGATCATGCATACACCAGAACCATCACGTCGTTGGGCTGACTTGCCTGGCGTATGCATGATCATAACCTTGTGGCACTCTTCGAGCAGCGCATCACATGTAGAGATCGACACCCTGATTGTCCGAGAGCCGGGACAGCACCATCTCCATTGGCAGCTCAGCGCTCTGCATCGCCTGGAGCAGATCTGCCTGGGCATTGACCTGCGCCTGCTGCGCCTGCGGATCGGGAATCTTGCCGGCACCTGCCACAACGCCCATGGTCAGGGCGACACCAGAGCCAACCGGACTGATCGACACAGGTCCACCACCTTCCGCGAGGGGCTCCAACCCACCGGC